>JAFTLK010000366.1 GCA_017455975.1 Clostridia bacterium
ATGAGCGGCGTTACACAGTCCACGGTGAATAATATCGTCAGCGGACGGAACAACAGCACCACCATTTCGACGATCAAGAAGCTGTGCGACGGACTGGGGATCACCATTGAAGAATTCTTCCATTCGGAGCTGTTCCGCGGATTGGAGCAGGAGATAAAGTGAAAATATCGCCCGTACCGACAGATTCCACTCTGCCGATACGAGCGATTTTCATTCAGTCAAGCCGCTTATACTCCGTCACAGCTTTCAGATACTTCTCCGGCTTCCCGTTCAGTATCAGTTCCGCATATTCCAACGGTGCATTTTAGATCAGCCAGTTCAACTCACTCCTCTGATACATATTGACCGCCACCTCGTTTTCCACGGCAATCGTATCAATTGCGATCACTGTCCTGTCATCGAACACCAGCTCCATACAGGCAGTATCCATATTATATTCTCATTTCCGGATCTTCTTCATACAACATTCCCTCCCAAGCCTCTTTTTTTCGCCAGTTCGCTTGCCGCTTTCTTCCGTTCATCCGAATACGGTGCAGTAATCCGGAAGCCGAACCGCTTCCTGTCCACCTCAAACGCCATACCGTCGATTCCATTATCATCAATCAGCCGACACAGTTTCGGATAATCCTCCGCAAACTTTGTCAACCGCTTTTTCAAATCGGTATTATGTGTAAAGACATTCACACGTTCGCTACTCTCGTCAAAACTTACGATTGTCTCCTTCTGTGACTTTTTCATTGAATCTCCTTCGTTTTTTCAAATTTCCGCCGGGTCAAGACCAGGCTTTTCTGCTGTTTTTCCTTCCGGGAGAAGCCGTTCTGATACTCCGTTCGTTCCGGCCTCTCCCATCAGGAAATTTCCGTTTTTACCGGGTCAAGATGTTACTGCCGTTCCTGCTGTCTGTGGTGGTCATACCGGCTGAACAGCTTCCGCAGATTCTTCGTGTCAATGATGGTATCGTACCACCGGATTCTTGCTTTCAGCTGCTCGTTTTCCTGTTGAAGGGTATTGTTCAGTTTCGCCCGGATAGACTTATGCTGTGCCAACTCCTCCTTTACCGCTTTCAGTGCCGCCGTCAGATCGGCGATCATTTTCTTGGCTTTATCAAGCTCTTTCTGCAGCCTCGACTCCTTCCTTTCCTGCGTCACATATTTCTGCGCCGCTGTTTTCAGGGCATCGAAATCAGATTTCTCCACGGTCACTTTGCTGGAGAGAAGTGCTGGCTTCGCCTCAATCTGCTCGATGTGCTCCAGATCAAGTTTCTGCTTATGGATCTTGAATTTTGTCTTATCCAACTTTGACTCTTCGTGTTCAATTTCGGAGGCAATTTCCGCTTTCGTTTCCTGCAATTCCTCCAGCCGCGCCTGTTCTTGCCCGATCTTGAACTGCATCACGGTCAGATGTTCTTCTGTCGATCCCCGTTCTCCGCGCTCCACATCGTCGTATCCGGCGGCGCGCATATGATTGAAGAAATCATCCTGCAGCTGGCTGTACGATTTTTTCAGCACCGGCTTCCCGTTCTTCTGCAGGATCGTCCGTCCCGTTTCATCTACCGCCGGTTTCGACAGCCATTTCTTACTGCTGCTGACCTGCATGATCGTTTCCTTTACCGTCCCCACCAGTGCCGGGTCTTTGCACCGCTTCGTCCACAGCACCTGTTTTTCTACCACCGGAATATAAACAACATGCAGATGATAATGGTACACATCTTTCTCGAGAGCTTCCGACATCGCCCGGTTCCGTTCATCCGCGTGCATGACTGCTGACAGAATATACTGCTCACCGCCGACAATTTCGATTGCGGCTTTGTACGCATCTTCATAGAATTTCTTCGCAAATTCATACCCACCATGATTGTGGAAGTACGCCGAGTTCACATCAAATATCAGTTCTCCGTAATGGTCGGCGTCCTCTTTCAGTCCTCTGGTCGAGATGATTTTCGACGCCTCCATCTGTGCGAACATTTCGCTATACGATCCCATCGGCGTCTTATAATGGACATTGTACGCTGTCCGTTCCAGCACAATGTCCTCGTTTCTGTACGCGTCTTTTTCGCGTTCATTGTGTCTTTGTGTATTTGAAATTTTTGTTTCTGACAGGTTGACATTTCGCACCGTGGTGCGGTCGACTCCGTCGTTTCTTGCCATAGAATTCCTCCTTCATTTGGAATTTGTTGGATTTCGTTCGTTCTGGGGAAGCACTTCTGCGGAAGTGTAATAACCCACTATAACACTTTCATCTGCTCTCCGGAGCATCTGCAAAGTGCCGTGGGCTGTCTGCGGACAGGGGGCAGGTATGCGGATTCTGCGGAATCCTCTGCCATGGCTTTGACGTGGCCCCCACTTTTCAAAACCATGTCACGGCCGTTGATCCTCTGCGGAGTCTCCCCGACCGGGGCAGGACGGAAGCCTGTATTCCATCCTGCCTTGGTCCGCCTGCAATCTGCGGAGTGACCGCGGGGATTTTTGGGGGAAGAGATGCCGCCGAAGTGCCGTTCCGGCGCATTGCCGACGGTGATATTTACTGCGTGATTTATGCAGTAAATGCAATAAATGCAGTAAATTCGGTTTTACGCGGCAGGATTGACGAAAATCCTCACATCTGCCGGTCGTCCCGCCGACTGCCGTTCCGGTTCCTCACAGCGCAGATAACCGTGATTTTCAAGAAGTTCGAGTGTCGGGAACAGATCCTCCGTCTTTTTGAAAAATTTACCCCGGCACATCTGGAACAATTCCGACCGTTTGATTTCCGTCACCGATTTCTTCCGGAGTTTTGCAAGTACGAAATTTGCTTTCTGAATGGTCAGATCGGTCCCCATCATGGAGTACGCATAACAGGAATGCGCCAGAAAATATTTTCCGATCCGGATAGCACGGCTCACGGTCTGTGCTGAAATTACCCGTTCGTCCGGTTCCATATCAGCACCGTGCAGCAGTCCGGCAATCCGCAGTATCGCTCCGATATACTTGCTTGCCCAGTCGGAGATTGCCTGACCTTCGCCTACCAGATATCTTTCATGTTCTTCAAAATAATCCGCCATCACATCCGCGGCTCTGTCGGAAAGCGTAAGCGAAGGAACTTCCTCGTGAATCGGCTGAGCCATCAGGCGGAAGATCAGTCTTCTGTATGCTTCGCTGATTTCCGCGGGAACGGCAGGGGTCCGGAATCTTCTTGTTCCGATCCTGGACGGCGGAGAAGCATAAAGAAATCTTGCGATCAGTCCACGTCCTGTCATGGTGGCGTTTGACATGATTTCATCGAGTACACTGGGCTGGATGGACAGGATTGCGGACAGTGCTGGGTGAGGGATACACTCCGGCGCACGGCTGAGCCGATCCACATAAATGGCATCTCCGCAGTGTCCTTTCAGCCAGACATCAATATTCGTCTTATTCGAATACCGTCCTGCCATAATATCAAAGATTCCGCCTTCCGTGGAGATCACCGACAGAATTCCGTTGTTCTCCGCAAGAAGAGAAGTCAGGGCTTCACTGGAACAGTCATCGGCGAAAAAACGCGCGGGTTTAATTTCCGGCATGGAAGCAAGTTCATTTTCCAGACGGAAGAGTTCTTCTTCATTTTCGGGGATTGTCTTGTTTTCCAGTTTTCTTTCCAGTCCGGCGATCTGTCGTTTGATGGAGTCCCGTTCTTTCCTGTTTTCACGGATATCCGCATCCATGGCATCGTTGAATTCCTGCTCGTAATCGTAGAGATACTTTGTCATGGAGCGCATGACGCTGGATTTCCGTTCTCCCGGCGCGGCGATCACTACGGTATACAGGCTCAGCGGTTCAAAATATCCGGGCATGCCTTCCACTTTGTATTTGCCCTGCAGACAGACCGCCAGTACACCGAGAGCGATGACCGCCGCCATATCGGGAGAGGTCTGGCTCTGCTCGGCAACGGCACCGACGTACCGCTTCACTACATCGGGGAGTGCATCCACCGGGAATGCCAGCAGGTCACCTCCCTGCGGTGTCAACGGAACGATGGGCGGAAAGGGCGGTTTCTCCTGCTTCGGGGTATACACATCCCGGCAGCCTTCGATGGCTTTCTGTATCGTAATCGCACCGTAGGTTGTGCCGGACTGCTGTCTGTCCCATTTGTCATGCATCAGTCCCGACTGACGGAACATACTGTCCATCAATGCGGCATCACGCCCTGTCCAGAAAGCAAGATGACTGCACAGTGCCAGATCGGCTTCCGAATGGGACGAGTACCCGTCCGTACAGCCCGACCACAGTCGGAAGAATGCCGCTCCGTTTTTGCCGGATCTGATCAGATTCAGAAGCGAATCGGGAGCCAGAGGGGAATTTACTGCATTTATTGCATTTACTGCAGAAATTCCGCTCTCCGTTTCCGCACGTTTCATGAATTTTTCAAGTACGGTTTTCAGTTCCTCCGTGCGGTCGCCGAAACTGTAATCACCTGCACGGTTTCCTGTTACGGTGACATATTTGTTTGTAGCACCGGAAACATAGACCTCCACACCGGACGAGTGATTCATGATGTAGTACCGTGCGGCATCGTAAGCGAATCCGTCCGCACGGAACAGGATATGAATCCCGTTCTCGCTTGGGCTGAATTCCGTATAGCTGTGCATGATTTCGATGATCTCGGCAGCGGGCTGGGTATAGAACCCGCTGTCGGTCACACAGTGGTCGAGGTCAATGGCACAGATACCGTCAAAGATACCGATGCCGATGCCGTCGTATCCGGGAACATCTGCCGCTGTACGGAAATCGGTAAATCCCGCCGGATCGTTGCTCCTTGCCATCATACCGTTTGCCGGCTGATAGGGGACTGTTGTCCTGCGTCCGTCACGCTCCTCATACCGCCAGCAGCAGAATCGTCCGGCGGTGAGCAGTTCTTCCGGCAAGTTTTTCCGAAGAATCTCGCCGGGATGATTGAATATTTCTGAGGTTTGTGGTATAATATTTAAGTGTATAGCATTCGGCTGTCCCGCACTTGCGCCAACAAGTGATCCCGGGACGGTCGTTTTTTCTTTTTCAGATGTCATCCGGTTCCTCCTTCATTCCTTCCAGAATCCGCACAAACATCTGAAGGGTTTCAAGCAGTTCCGGCTGTACCGTGTCTCCCGCGCTGATTCTTGTCATCTCTGCAAGAAGTTCATCAGCTTTGTCACGCAGTGCCCGATATACCCGCGGATTGCCGATCACGGTCACATCCTTTTCAAGAAGCCTGCTCGTGATATAATCCTGCTTTGTCATACCGGACAGCTTCACGAAAGTTTCAAGCAGCCGGTCTTCCTCCGGTGACACCCGGAACGACACATTCACGCTCCGCCAGCGGCCCTGTCCGTCAAGATTCTTTTTGGACATTCTGCATCCCCCTTTCGCTGTTCAGCCGGTCCGCAATTTCCGCCTGTTTGGACGGGAACATATGCGCGTAGCCCAGCGTGATGTCGATGCTTTCGTGCCCCACACGGTCGGCGATGGCAGGAGCGGTGAATCCCATTTCTATCAGGAGCGACACATGACTGTGACGGATATCGTGCACACGGATACGCTTTACCCCTGCGGCTCTGGAACCCCGGTCCATCTCACCGTGCAGGATATTTTTCGTTATGGGAAACAGCCTGTCATTCGGTTCGATGCCGTATGTCATGGAGATCATATCCCGGATTTCATCGCACAGGAATCCCGGCATGGAGATCGTCCGATTGCTCTTTTCGGTTTTCGGTGTGGTGATCAAATCCTCGCCGTCCAGACGCTGATAGGATTTGTTGATGGTTACGGTGCCTTTGTTCAGATCGAAGTCCGCCGGGGTCAGTGCCAGAAGCTCTCCTTCCCGGATGCCGCACCAGTACAGCATCTCGAAAGCGTAGTACACAACCGGCTTGTCCATCACGGCCTCCGCAAATTTCAGATATTCCTCCTTTGTCCAGAACAGCATTTCCCGGGCTTTTTTCTTTCCCATGCTGCCTGCTTTCTGACAGGGATTTTCCCAGAGATTGTAATACTTCACCGCATGGTTGAAGATGGCGCTGAGCTGGTTGTGAACCGTTTTCAGATAAACCGGAGAGTAGGGATGCCCTTTTTCGTCCCGGAGTCCGGTCATTTCGTTCTGCCATTTGATGATCTGCTGCGGGGTGATGCTGCTCATTTTCAGCTTTCCGAAATAGGGAAGCAGCTTGGTACGGATGATGTGCTCCTTGGTGTGCCAGGTGTTTGCTTTGACACGGGGCTTTGTATCTTCGGTATAGCGTTCAATGAAGCTGGTGAAGGTCATATCCAGATTTGCGGAGTTCTTGATCATCTGCTCCCGTTCCCATGCCAGTGCTTCCCGGCGGGTGAGAAATCCGCGCTTCTGGGTCTGTTTCTTTTCGCCCGTCCAGTCGGTGTAGCGGTAGACGGAACGCCATGTGCCGTTTTGTTCATCTTTGTAAACTGCCATCAGCTGTTCTCCTTTGCTTTTGCGTTG
This sequence comes from Clostridia bacterium, assembly GCA_017455975.1. Lineage (GTDB taxonomy): Bacteria > Bacillota > Clostridia > Oscillospirales > CAG-272 > RGIG3925. The sequence continues at coordinate 6,445 of JAFTLK010000366.1, forward strand.
GGGCTGATGTAGTCAACTCTTTCCATGAAATACTTGCGGTTGACCTTGCCGGAAACTACGAAGTAGCCCATTTCCTTCAGTTCCTTGTTCATCTGACGCATGACTTTGTAAACGTGGGACTTGGATACACCCATCATTTTTGCGGCTTCATCCGCGGTAAGATACAGTTTTTCGTTCTGTTCAGACATAAGATACCTCCATAAAATAAATTGTTGGATAGATTTGAATTGGAATTTGCAAGGGATGCGGGGTTCAGAAAATTCTTGTTCACCTCCGGTTCAGAATGATTTTTGGTAGTGCAAATATTATCTTATGGTGTCTTAGATGTCTTTACTAAACTATTTTGTTTAGCTTTCACCTATATTATACTATACAAATTTGTTTATGTCAAGAGGAAACCGGGGAAAATATTAAACAAAATAATTTAGTTTTTCTTGACTATACTAAACAAATATGTTATAATATGGTCAACAAGACACACACAGGAGACGATAAATATGGCAATCGGCGAAAGAATTCATTTTCTCCGTATGCTGCGTGGTATGACGCAGAAGGTGCTGGGGATCGCGGTCGGCTTCCCGGAAAAGTCCGCGGATGTACGGATGGCGCAGTATGAAACGGGAGCACGTACACCCAAGGCGGATATGACCGCGGAACTGGCAAAGGTACTGGATGTATGTCCGCAGGCACTGGATGTACCGGAGATTGACAGTTACATAGGACTGATGCATACGTTGTTTGCTCTGGAGGACATATACGGGCTGGAGGTCTGCGAATGTGACGATGAAGTGCATCTTCGGGTCAACGGTTTCCGCGGCAGCAATGCCCTGAAGCTCCGTGAAATGATGATTTCGTGGAATCAGATGGCCGACAGACTGCGGAACGGCGAGATCACAAAAGAGGAATATGACCGGTGGCGGTACCGCTATCCGGAATCTGATTCCTCCGGACAGTGGGTGAAAACGGTTTCGCAGGGACTCAGTGATATGCTGGTTGAGGCTTTGAAGGAAGAAGAAAAGTAAACCTTTTCACTATGCACAGTTATCAAGCCGTTTTTACAACCCGTTTTTCGGCTGTTACCGCAGCAATACACATAATATAGATAAAGAAAAAGAGCTAACTGACCATTCACAAATCAGTTAGCTCTTTGCTTTTATTCAAAAATAATGTGCTTATGTTGCCATTCTGTTGCCACAGACGTCCGAAAACGTCATTTTTCCAGGTCTACACCCGGGAAATCGGGCTTACAGAATTATTCCCACTCAATCGTTCCGATCGGCTTGGGCGTCAGATCGTACAGGACGCGGTTGATACCGGGAACTTCATTCGTAATTCTGTCAGTAATCTTATGGAGAACATCATAAGGAATTTCTTCAATGGTTGCGGACATGGCATCGCGGGTATTGACGGCACGGATGATGGCAGGCCAGCCTTCGTAGCGCTTGCCGTCCTTGACGCCGACGCTCTTGAAATCCGGAACGGCGATGAAGTACTGCCAGACCTTTTCGGCAAGACCGCAGTTGTCAAATTCAGCGCGGAGAATTGCATCTGCTTCGCGGAGTGCGTGCAGACGGTCGCGGGTGATGGCACCGAGGCAGCGGACACCGAGACCCGGACCGGGGAAGGGCTGACGGTAGACCATAGCGTGCGGCAGACCGAGTGCTTCACCGACGACACGGACTTCGTCCTTATAGAGCAGCTTGACGGGTTCAACCAGCTCAAACTGCATGCCTTCCGGCAGACCGCCGACGTTGTGGTGTGCCTTGACGCCGTCAGATTCGAGAATATCGGGATAAATGGTACCCTGTGCGAGGAAGGAAATGCCTTCCAGCTTGGATGCTTCTTCGTCAAAGACCTTGATGAATTCACCGCCGATGATCTTGCGCTTGCGCTCGGGTTCCTCAACACCTGCGAGCAGATCGAGGAAACGGTCGGTTGCATCAACATAGATCAGGTTTGCGTCGAGTTCTTTTCCGAACACTTCAATGACCTGTTCGGATTCGCCCTTGCGCATCAGACCGTGATTGACGTGAACACAGACGAGCTGACGGCCGACTGCCTTGATCAGCAGGGCAGCGACGACAGAGGAGTCAACACCGCCGGAGAGTGCTAAAAGAACCTTTTTGTCACCGATCTGCGCGCGCAGTTCTGCGATCTGTTCTTCGATGAAAGCGTCAGCGAGTGCTTTTGTGGTAATGCGTTCCATGGATTCGGGACGGACATTGTTCTGCATATACGGTTTCTCCTTTGTCTGATTAGTTGGTATAGTTATCGAAATAACCCTGAACGAGGACGACGGGGGTACCCTTGTCACCGGAACCGGAGGTCAGGTCGGACAGGGAACCGATCAAGTCGGTCAGCTGTCTGGGAGTCGTACCCTGGGATGCCATATTGCCGACGAGGTTATCCTGCTTTTCGCGGATGGACTTGGAGATCGCTTCCTTGAGCGCCTCGCCCGACAGATCCTTATAATCATTGTCTGCAAGATACTTGAGCTTCAGTTCGTTGGGTGTACCGATCAGACCGTCGGTAAATGCGGGAGAAACGACCGGGTCAGCCAGCTCCCAGATCTTACCCTGCGGATCCTTAAACGCGCCGTCACCGTAAACCATGACTTCGACATGCTTGCCGCATGCAGCCATGATCTTTTCCTGTACATCGAGAACAAACTGCTTGCACTCACGCGGGAACAGCTTGATTTTTTCTTCCGTGGACTTGTTGGAGCCGAGCAGACCGTACTTTTCGTTGCAGCCGGAGCCGTTGACGGGAGCGTTCATGATATCGTCAAGACCGCAGACGACCTTTGCGCCGGCATCGCGGAGGATGCGCTTGGTGCGCTTTCTGGTGTGGATGTCACAGGTCAGAACACAATCGGTATAATCAAGGATGGTCTTTGCCTGGTTTGCAAAGATGATTTCGACATCACAGCCTTCTTCACGGATGAGATCGCCGTAGTATGCGACGTAATCCACGCCTGTGAATTCGTGCTTGTTTTCGCCGAACAGTTCTCTGTACTTCTCAAGAGTGAGAACATCGGAGTAAGGGTTGATGCCTGCATCATCGATCTGATCGTAGGTGAGCAGAGCGTTGCCGACTTCATCGGAGG
>JAFTLK010000367.1 GCA_017455975.1 Clostridia bacterium
GGAACGCATGACCTTCACCGATTTCACCGGGACGGTCGATGGTCAGGTAGTAAGAACCGAGGACCATGTCCTGAGACGGAACGGCAACGGCACGACCGTCCACAGGCTTCAAAAGGTTATTTGCGGAGAGCATCAGGAAGCGTGCTTCTGCCTGCGCTTCTGCCGACAGCGGAACGTGAACAGGCATCTGGTCACCGTCGAAGTCCGCGTTGAAGGCGGTACAGACGAGCGGGTGCAGCTTGATTGCACGACCCTCGACGAGGATCGGTTCAAACGCCTGAATGGACAGCTTATGCAGTGTCGGCGCACGGTTCAGAAGAACCGGATGCTCCTTGATGACATTTTCGAGTGCATCCCAGACCTCGTCGTTGACACGCTCGACCTTCTTCTTTGCGTCCTTGATGTTGGAAGCCTTCTGGGTCTCCACAAGACGCTTCATGACAAACGGCTTGAACAGCTCCAGTGCCATTTCCTTGGGCAGACCGCACTGATAGATCTTCAGCGTCGGTCCGACGACGATAACGGAACGGCCGGAGTAGTCAACACGCTTACCGAGCAGGTTCTGTCTGAATCGGCCCTGCTTACCGCGGAGCATTTCGGACAGAGACTTGAGCGGACGGTTGTTGGGGCCGGTAACGGGCTTGCCGCGGCGGCCGTTGTCGATCAGCGCGTCGACCGCTTCCTGCAGCATGCGCTTCTCGTTGCGGATGATGATATCCGGTGCGGAAAGCTCATTCATGCGCTTCAGACGGTTGTTGCGGCTGATGACGCGGCGGTACAGGTCATTTAAGTCAGACGTTGCAAAGCGTCCGCCGTCCAGCTGTACCATCGGACGGATTTCCGGCGGGATGACGGGAATGACATCGAGGATCATCCATTCCGGCTTGTTATCGGATTCACGGAACGCCTCGACAACCTCAAGACGCTTGACAATACGGATCTTCTTCTGCTGGGATGCAGTATCCAGTTCTTCACGCAGAGACTTGGACAGCGCATCGCAGTCGATTTCCGCAAGCAGCTCCTTGATGGCCTCAGCACCCATGCCGACGCGGAACTCGTCCTCGTACTTTTCATAGTACTCACGGTATTCGCGGTCGGAGAGCAGCTGATACTTCTGAAGCGGCGTTGTGCCGGGATCAATGACAATATAGGATGCAAAATAGAGAACCTTTTCGAGGTTTCTGGGGGTGACATCAAGCAGAAGACCCATTCTGGACGGAATGGCACGGAAGTACCAGATGTGAGAAACGGGGCAGGCAAGCTCAATGTGACCCATACGTTCACGGCGGACCTTCTTGGAGGTGACGTCGACACCGCAGCGTTCACAGGGGCCGTTCTTGTTGCGGACACGCTTGTAGCGTCCGCACATACACTCCCAGTCCTTGGTCGGACCAAAGATGCGCTCACAGAAAAGACCGTCGCGCTCTGCCTTGAGGGTTCTGTAGTTGATGGTCTCGGGCTTCTTGACTTCGCCGTGGGACCAGCTTCTGATCATCTCGGGAGATGCCAGACCGATTTTAATTGAAGCGAATTCCTTTTCCATACGTCAGATCATACGCCCCTTTCGTTAAATAATTTCATCGTCGCCGATGTCATCGGAATAACTTTCGTCGTCATCATCAAAGAAGTCGTCGGGGAGGAAGCCGCCTTCTGCGAGCTTCGAGAAATCGGTCTCCGCGTCTTCGTCTTCGATATAGCCGTCCGGCAGATCGTCGCTGTCGTTGACAGCATCACCGATCATATCGGAGACCTCTGCAGCATCCTGCGATTCTTCTTCGGTCAGGCAGGAGAGCTCAATCTCGTTGCCGTCACGGTCAAGCACACGGACGTCGAGCGCCAGTGCCTGCAGCTCCTTGACTAAGACACGGAATGCTTCCGGCACACCGGGCGTCGGGATGTTCTGACCCTTAACGATGGCTTCATAGGTCTTGACACGACCCGTGACGTCGTCGGACTTGACGGTCAGGATTTCCTGCAGCGTGTAAGCTGCGCCGTATGCTTCCAGTGCCCAGACTTCCATTTCACCGAAACGCTGGCCGCCGAACTGTGCTTTACCGCCGAGCGGCTGCTGGGTGATCAGGGAGTAAGGACCGGTGGAACGTGCGTGGATCTTATCGTCGACGAGGTGGTGGAGCTTGAGGTAGTACATGATACCGACGGTGACGGGGTTATCGAAGGGTTCACCGGTACGGCCGTCGTACAGTGTGGACTTACCGGAGGGATCGATACCCGCCATGCGCAGACACTCTTCAATGTCTTCATGGGTTGCACCGTCGAAGACCGGCGTCATAACCTTCCAGCCGAGCTTCTTTGCCGCATAGCCGAGGTGCACTTCAAGCACCTGACCGATGTTCATTCGGGACGGAACGCCCAGGGGGTTGAGGACGATATCCAGAGGTGTACCGTCTGCGAGGAACGGCATGTCCTCGGGCGGCAGAATTCTGGAAACGACACCCTTGTTACCGTGGCGGCCTGCCATCTTGTCACCGACAGAGATCTTTCTCTTCTGTGCGATGTAGACGCGGACGACCTTGTTGACACCGGGCGGCAGCTCGTCGCCTGCTTCGCGCGTGAAGACCTTGACGTCGACAACGATACCGGTGATACCGTGCGGCAGACGCAGGGAGGTATCGCGGACTTCTCTTGCCTTTTCGCCGAAGATTGCGCGCAGGAGGCGTTCTTCTGCGGTCAGCTCGGTCTCACCCTTCGGCGTAACCTTACCGACCAGGATATCGCCGGCATGTACTTCCGTACCGCGTCGGATGATACCTTCGTTGTTCAGATCCTTGAGTGCATCCTCACCGACGTTGGGAACGTCGCGGGTGATCTCTTCCGGACCGAGCTTGGTATCTCTTGCTTCGTGGGAATATTCTTCGATATGGATGGACGTGTAAACGTCATCGCGGACAAGGCGTTCGTTCAGCAGGACGGCGTCTTCATAGTTATAGCCTTCCCACGTCATGAAGCCGATGAGCATGTTCTTACCGAGGGAGATTTCACCGCCGGAGGTTGCGGGACCGTCTGCAATGACGTCGCCCTTCTCAACGATTTCACCCTGGGAGACGATCGGTCTCTGGTTGACACAGGTGCCCTGGTTGGAGCGCTTGAACTTGATCAGCTGGTAGACATCCTTCTTGCCGGAGTCGCAGCGGATGACGATCTCATCTGCCGTAACATGCTCGACCACACCGGATTCGCGTGCAAGGACACAGACACCGGAGTCGACAGCAGCCTTGTATTCCATACCCGTACCGACGATCGGGGATTCGGTCATCATCAGCGGGACAGCCTGCTTCTGCATGTTCGAGCCCATCAGTGCACGGGTGTTGTCATCGTTTTCAAGAAAGGGAATCATGGACGTTGCAACGGAAACGACCATTCTCGGGGAGACATCGACAAAGTCGATTCTGTCCGTTTCAACTTCGACGACGTCTGCACGGTCGCGGACGATCGCCTTCTTCTTGACAAATGCGCCGTTTTCGTCCAGTGCGACCTTTGCCGGAGCGACAATATACTTGTCTTCCACGTCAGCGGTCATATAGACGATCTCATCGGTGACAACATGCGGGGTGACAGACTTGTCGACACGGCGGTAAGGCGTTTCGATGAAGCCGTACTCATTGATGCGCGCAAAGGTTGCAAGCGAGGAAATCAGACCGATGTTCGGACCTTCGGGGGATTCGACGGGACAGATACGGCCGTAATGCGTGTAGTGAACGTCTCGGACTTCAAAGGACGCACGATCACGGGACAGACCGCCCGGGCCAAGTGCGGAAAGACGTCTCTTGTGCGTCAGCTCAGCCAGCGGGTTTGCCTGGTCCATGAACTGGGACAGCGGAGAGGAGCCGAAGAACTCACGGATCGCGGTAACGACGGGACGGATGTTGATGAGCGACTGAGGTGTCAGTACATCGGTGTCATTGGTCGTCATACGCTCCTTGACGATCTTGTCCATTCTGGAGAAGCCGATGCGGAGCTGGTTCTGCAGAAGCTCACCGACACAGCGCAGACGGCGGTTGCCGAGGTGGTCGATGTCGTCGGTCGTACCGATGTTGTACTGCAGACCGATCATATAGTTGATGGACGCAAAAATATCGTCCTTGGTGACATGCTTGGGGCAGAGCTCTGCTTCGCGGCGGATACATTCTTCCTTGACCGCGTCGACATCACCCTCACAGGATTCGACGATTTCAAGCAGGACAGAGGTCTTGACCTTTTCCTTGATGCCGATGTCCTCGAGGTTGTAGCCGAGCACGACTTCGGGGTTGATGGTACCGTTGGAGAAGACCTTCATTTCGTTGTCGCCCTCGATGCGGACGTAAACTTCGTTGACGCCGGCAGCCTCGATTGCGAGACCGATCTCCTCGGTGACCTCGGTGTCCACGTCATACAGAATTTCGCCGGTGATCGGGCTGATGACGGAACGGGACAGGGTCTGGCCGATCAGACGCTTACCGATGGCGAGCTTCTTGTTGTACTTGTAGCGGCCGACAGCGGCAAGGTCATACCGCTTGGGATCGAAGAACAGATTGTTGATGAGCAGCTGTGCGGATTCGACCAGCGGCGGTTCACCCGGACGCAGCTTCTTGTAGATTTCCTTCAGAGCTTCGTCGCCTGCGGTCGTACCGTTGGTATCCGCCAGCGCCTGCATGCCGTCCTTTTCCAGCGTGGAGTTCAGAAGCGGCATATCGCCGAAGTAGGTCTTGATTTCTGCCGCAGTCTCAATGCCGAGTGCGCGGATGAGAACGGTCGCCGGGATCTTTCTGTTCTTATCGATACGGACAAACAGAATGTCGTTTGCATCCGTTTCGTATTCCAGCCATGCGCCGCGGTACGGAATGATCTGTGCCGTGTAAATACGCTTGCCGGTTTTATCGAGCATTGTGTCAAAATAGACACCGGGGGAACGGACGATCTGCGAAACGATAACACGTTCCGCGCCGTTGATGATAAAGGTACCCGTTTCGGTCATCAGCGGGAAATCACCCATGAAGATCTCCTGCTCCTTGACTTCACCGGTCAGACGGTTGGTAAGACGGACCATGACGCGCAGGGGCGCTGCAAAGTTGACGTCACGTTCCTTGCATTCCTCCACCGGATACTTCGGTGTCGGATCGATTGAAAAATCGACAAATTCGATGATCAGGTTGCCCGAATAGTCCGTAATCGGAGACACGTCGCGCAGAACCTCCATCAGACCCTCTTCAATGAAGTTCTGATAGGATTTCTTCTGAACCTCGATAAGGTTCGGCATTTCGAGCGCTTCGTAGATCTTCTGGAAACTCATGCGGACATTCTTGCCAAGCTGTCGGGGTTTGACCATAGACACAATCACTCCATTCTAAAATCGTTGTTCCGCCGGCAAGCGCGGTTTATCTGTGAAAAACAGACAAATATTACGCTTCCATATCGGAATCGGATGTACAATAAAGAGAATTTGCAAAAACCGTAAAAAATCACGGTTTTTCATAAAAAGCATAATACGCCAGTATAATGCAGTATAATATTATAGCACAAACTCTCTTGATTGTCAAGTACCATCCTTGAAATTTTTCAGAAGAATTTTCTTTGAAAAAATCTTATTTTCCGACAAGAAATATACTATTATTCCACACAAGGAAACAATAAAACCGCAGGCATCAAAACCTGCGGTTTCCTTATGCTGTTGTATCAGTCCTCGTATGCTTCGTAGAGCTTATCGAGATCTTTCTGAATGGTCTTTTCCTGCTTTGCGAAATGGCTCGCAAGACCTTTTGCATTATTGTTGTAATATGCATAGCTTGTGAGATAGTCGGAAACGCCGGACAGATTGCCGTAGAACGCATCCGCAAAGTCAAAGTATGCCGCCTGCTGGATGATATCCAGCATTTCAATCGTATCGCTGTCACGGGTATACTTGTCCTTGAGCGCGACATTAAAATAGGTCGGGATGATCTCGTTGTAGCCGATACAGGACAGCGCTTCCAGAACGAGCGACGACTGATCGGGATCTGCCGCCGTGATCGGAACCGATGCTACGGTGAAGCGGCGCAGAATCGAGCAGACGTATTCCTCCTGTGCTTCATCATACTTCGGATACGGAAGAATACCGAAATCTTCTTCCATATCACGCAGCCATTCGACACCCTTGAGGACAACACCGACCATTGCGGAACGACCGACCTCCAGTTCATAGACAACGGCATTGTCATTATGTGTAAAGCCTGCGGGGACTTCCCGAACGTCATGGAAATTCTGACTGTGGACCAGGTCGTAAACCTTGTCATAAACCTCGACATGCTTTTCCTTGGGGAAATCAATGATGTAGGTACCGTCCTCCTGCTTTGCCATGATCGCGGTCTGCGTGGAATAGGTCAGCGGGTTAATGGAATTGCCGTATGCCGTAAAGCCGCGCAGGTCATTTCCGTCAATGACGCTGTCGCCGTTGAGATCGGCAGAGAAGGATTCGACCAGCCCAAGGAATGCATCCAGCGTCCATTTTCCGTCGCGGACAAGCTGATACGGATATTCGATATCATAGTCGTTGAACAGTCCCGCATGGAACAGAATGACATTGGTTTCCGTCAGTGTTGTCAGTGCATAGTCACCCGATACGGAATACAGATGTCCGTTGATGGTGGCATTGTCATGATAACCGTCCTTCCAGTACGGCTTGGAATAGTCGATGTATTTTGCATCAGCCAGGTCGAGATAAATATTTTCTGTCGCCAGCGGCAGAACGATGTTCGACTGTCCGGTGATGATGTCAAAGGTGCTGTCACCGGCAAGCACGGTATTGGTGATCAGACCCTTGTATTCTGCCTCCGTCGCCCAGAGACCGGGACGTCCCATATAATCGAGCGTCAGATTGAAGCGCTCGCTGATGGCACGGTTGCGGTCATAAACGGCATCGTCCACAGGTTCACCCGTCTGCTCGGTATCAAACTCGTATGCGACCTCCTCACGGTACAAAATCGTAACGCTGTCGCCCTCATAATTCATTTCCGGCAGATCGTCGCTGACGCGGTTGTCCTCGACCACCGTTTCCGCCGTTTTTTCGGTCACAGCCGCCGTGGTATCGGCAGCCGTCTCACCGCCGCCGCACGATGCGGTTGCCGCAGCTGCCGCCAGAAGCAAAGCCCACGCAAGTGTACGTTTTGTTAATTTCATGAATCATCCGTTCCTTTCCTTTTGTGTATTTATACACATTATACCACAGCTTCCGGTATCTGTCAATCATGAAATTTTTTCCGCTCATAGACCGTTCTCCGCTGTGCATACTGAAGAAAAAACGAAAGGATTTCCGTTATGCCGCCCACACATCTGCCCGATACCTATGACCAATCCAAAGAAACACTCGATAAGTTGTTTTCTTATCCCGAAAATTTCGGCATTGTCCGCCGTGAGCTGACCGTCGGAGGACAGTGCGCCGTGCTTTATTACGCCGAGGCCCTCTGCGATACCGCCGTGACCGAGCGCGTGCTTGCATTCTGCAAGGAATCCGCCGATCCGCCGCTTCCGGACACAGCCGAGGACTTCTGCGCCTTTTGCATTTCCTTTGCGGAAACGGAGCTTTCCGACGATCCGACTGCCCTGCATGCCGCAGCAATGACCGGATGCGTGCTTCTGCTGCTGTCGCCCTATCCGACACGCGGAATTCTCATCAAGCCGAGAAACATTCCGTCCCGTTCACCGCAGGAACCGGAGCATGACCGCGTTCTGCGCGGTGCACATGTCGGCTTTGTCGAGGTGCTGGCGCGCAGCTGTGCGATGATCCGCCGTCAGCTTCCGACGCCGTCCCTTGTCATGAAAAGCTTTTCTGTCGGACAGGTTTCCCGAACGACGGTCGTGATGTGTTATCTGCGCGGCCGTGCAGACCCCGAATATCTTGCATATCTTGAGCAGAAGCTGTCTTCCCTCCGCACCGACGACCTCTGTATGGGCACGCAGAGTCTTGCGGAATGCCTCATCCGGCGCCGCGTCTGGAATCCGTTTCCGCGCTTCCGGTATACAGAGCGTCCGGATGCGGCGGCGGCATCGCTGTGCGAGGGGAGTGTCGTGGTGCTGGTCGACGGCGCACCGCAGGCAATGATTCTGCCGGTATCGCTGTTTTCCTTTCTGCAGGAAACAAACGACTTCTATTTAGCACCGTTTACCGCGACCTATCTGCGCATCGTCCGCCTGCTCAGCTATCTTCTGTCTGTCTATCTGACGCCTGTTTGGTATGCACTCGTCACGCACACACCTCCCCTGCCGGAATGGCTCTCCTTTCTTGCACAGACAGAGGACGCAAAGGTTCCGATCCTCATACAGTTTCTTCTGATCGAGGTCGCCGTTGATATGCTCAAGCTCGCGTCCATGAACACACCGAATGCGCTGTCCAATTCCCTCTCCGTCATCGGCGGTCTGATCCTCGGCGAGTTTGCGATCGAGGTCGGCTGGTTCATGCCGGAAACGATCCTCTATATGGCACTCGTTTCAATCACACATTTCACCCAGCACAATTATGAGCTCGGATATGCGCTGAAATATGTCCGCATAGCCATGCTTTGTCTGACGGCACTTTGCGGCTGGTGGGGCATTCTGCTCGGCACAGCACTGCTGCTCGTATTGCTCATCACCGCACCGATGCCGGAGGACCGTGCACGGTATTTCTATCCTCTGTGCCCGTTTGACGGCGGAGCGCTGGCTTCCCTGTTCATCCGCCGCAGAAAGGAGCTGCCGTAGCGTCAGCGCATTTCCCGGCAGATGTCCCGCATGACACGGTAAAACCGCTCGGTATCACGCAGTGTGGTTCCGTATCCGACGCTGACGCGGACACAGCCGGATTCCGTCGTTCCGAACGCGCGGTGCGGCAGCGGTGTACAGTGGAATCCCGCCCGGACACAGATTCCCTCGTCCGCAAGACGCGCAGCACAGTCGGTGCACGCCATACCGGACACATTGAACGACAGCACACAGCCCTCTTGAATGCCGCCGCGGTAGACCGTCACCCCGGGCAGTGCATCCAGCATTTCAAGCAGCCGTCGGTACAGCGCATGGCAGGTATGGCGGATCTCCTCACATCCGACCTGTCGGACATGCGTGATCCCCGCGTCAAGCCCGGCAATGGCCGGTACGGACAGCGTTCCCGCCTCCAGCGCTTCCGGCAGAAAATCGGGCATTTCCGCCGACAGCGATGCAACCCCGTTGCCGCCTTGCACCGATGATACGGGCAGGCGTGCACCCTCACCGATCAGCAAAAGACCGCTTCCCTGCGGACCGAGCAGCGCCTTGTGTCCGGCACAGCAGAGATAATCGACGGAGTCCCGCGCCATGTCGATATCGTACACCCCGGCA
>JAFTLK010000368.1 GCA_017455975.1 Clostridia bacterium
AACGAGCATCCGAGCAGCGCAAGCACGGTCAGGATGGACAGCAGCATCGGCAGTATACGGTACTGTACGGTTTCGGTCAGACGCAGAATGCGTTCCCTGATCGGGTGAGAGCCGAGCCCCGTGACCGTGCGGCGCGTCTGCGGAACGGTGTCAAGGATGATGTGCGCATAGCGGATGCGCAGGTCATCATCGAGCTTTGCGGAAACGGCTTCATCGCAGGCAAGCTCGGCATCCTGTGCCGACAGCTGTGCCGCCGCCCAGATCAGCGGATGCCACCAGAACACGCATACCGCCGCCGTCCGGCAGAATGCCCAGAGCGGATCTCCGTGGCGCAGATGTGTGTATTCATGAATGAGCACGAGCGACGACAGCGGCCGCTCCGCGCTGTCCTCTGTCAGATAGATCGTCGGCGGAAGTCCCGTCAGGCACGGCGCGCGGCGGTCATCCGTCCGATAGACGCGTGTTCTGCCGACATTGCGCAGATAGGTGCGGTTTTTGTGCAGGCCCCATTGAAAATGGCATGCAGATAAGACAAACCATGTGCCGACAACTGCCGTGCCGCAGAACCATACGGTATAGGACAGGGAGGGGATGTCGATTGCCGTTGTCTGTCCTGTCTGCGGGGGTGCGGTCGGCGCGGGGACGCTTGGGGGCTGAACCGTCGGTTCTGTCGGATGGGTGGTATCCGGTGCGGCAGACGGCTGTGACGGGGTTATGGGGATAACGGCCTCGCCCATCCCGTCATCGGGCAGCCCCGGCGCGGGCAGTACCGCCGTCGGCGGCAGAACGGGCAGCGGAGATGTGTCCGCCGCATCGGGGATGACCGAGGTGATTTCCGTGACAGGGGGCGGCAGAGGGGCTTCTGCTTCGTCCGTCCGCCCGGGGACCGCAACGGAAAACAGCGATACCGGGATCAGCATCCGGAGCAGTACCGCCAGCCACATGGCATACACCAGCCGTGCAGGCACACGGCGGCGAACGACGGCACGCAGCAGCAGAACCGCCGCGGTCAGCGCGGTCAGTGAGAGAAGATAACGGAGCATCGTCACTCCTCCCCTCGCTTTTCGGCATCGGAAAGAATTTTGCGCAGTGCTGCGATGTCGTCCTCGGACAGCGCATGCCGTCCTGCGAGCGCGGACAGCATCATGCCGACCGAGCCGTCATACACACGCGACAGAAACGATTCGGTTTCTGCCGGTGCGACATCGTCTTTTGCAATCAGCGGATAATACAGCTGCTGGCGGCCGGAGTCGTCGACGCGGACCGCGCCCTTGGCCATCAGCCGCTTGAGCATGACGAAGATCGTGGTCTTTGACCAGCCGGTATCGTCGGAAAGTGCGGCGACCATCCCGGCGATGGTGCGCGGCTCCTCATCCCAGAGCAGCTTCATCAGCTTCCATTCTCCGTCTGACAGTGTGATTTGTGCGGACATAACAGTTCTCCTTTCTGTATCAGCGTGGATAACATCTGTTATCCAGATTATAACATACAGGATAACAGATGTCAACCAATAGGCGCATGTTTTTACAGATTGTTCACGAATCTTTGAAAAACGGGAAAACCTCTTTACAAATCGGGGCGATTGTGGTATGATAAATGCAGATTCCAGACAGAGAAGGAGAACAACCAATGGAACTGAAAAACAAAGTCATCAATTTTCTCGGCGACAGCATCACCGAAGGTGTCGGTGCTTCCTCCGTCGAGACCCGTTATGTCAGCCGCGTGGCGGCCATCGCCGGTCTTGCGCGTGCGAACAACTACGGCATCAGCGGTACGCGCATCGCAAGACAGAAGAACCCCGATCCCGCCAACCGTTTTGACCTCGACTTCTGTATGCGCTGCACCGAAATGGATCCGGATGCCGACATCAATGTGGTGTTCGGCGGTACCAACGACTACGGTCACGGCGATGCGCCGATCGGCACACCCGACGACCGCACGCCCGAAACATACTGGGGTGCATGTCACTACCTGTGCAGAACGCTGATCGAAACGTATCCCGATGCTGTGACGGTCATCTGTACCCCTCTGCACCGTCTGAATGAAGATGCTCCGAGTGCCGGCAACGGTCAGCCGCTCGATGCTTACGCCGATATCCTCCGCACGGTTGCAGACCATTATTCTCTGCCGGTGTTGGATCTGTGGAAGGTTTCCGGCATGCAGCCTGCCATTGAAACCGTACAGAAGAAGTATATGCCCGACGGTCTGCATCCCTCCGATGCCGGTCACAATCTGCTTGCAGAGCGTATGGTCGGTTTCCTGTCCGCGCTCTGATCGGTGTCTGTCATGGAAAAGAAGGAACACAAGGGCATCACCGGACGGGGAAAGATCCGCGCCAGCTGTGACATCTGCCTCTATTACGACTATGACGAGGAGATGGGCGAGGAGGTCTGCACCCAGCATCTGGACGAGGACGAAATGGCGCGGTATATGGCGGGCTCCTATAAATCATGTCCGTATTTCCGTGCATATGACGAATACAAATCGGTACAGAAACAGAACTGAATACAAAAAGCATCCGTGCAATTGTGCTGCATCGGATGCTTTTTTGATTTATGCCGCGTGTGTAACGATACACACGGACTTGTCCAGACCGAACCGATCGGAATCGGTTATGATCGCGTAGTCGACAATGTCGATGATGCCGTCGCCGTTGCAGTCGGCAGAGGCGGTCTGTGCCTGCTCCTTTTTACGGCGGAAGGTGCCGGAATGGAGCAGCAGCGTGCTGTCCGTGTCGTTGATCTTACCGTCTGCGTTGATGTCACCGCAGAGGAGCGTCAGTGTGCCGACCGTTTTGGAAAGATCGGTGTTCGCGCGGACATCGATGTTTTTGACGGTATAGGTATAACAGCCCTTCTTTTCGATGACAAGATTGTATTTGCCGGGCTTGACGTTTTCCAGTGTGAAGGTCTGCTCTGTTTCAAGAAAATCGGTGCTGCGCGGGATACTGACGGTTTTGTAGGTGGTGCCGTTGCAGATCAGGCTGACCTTGGTGGCTGCATCCGCAAAATAGCCGCGCACGGTACCGCTCACCGAATAGGTAAACAGATTTGCGGCGGAAACGCGGTAGAGCTGACCGTCGGCATCGATGGGGGAGGCTTTGACCTGATATTCCAGATACGGTACCGTATTTCCTGCGGTGTCAGTCGACCACTGCAGGGTCAGGCCGCAGATATAGCCGGCGACCGTTGTTTTGTGAACGGTTTCCGCAGTACCGGTATCGGTATGGTATGCCATGATCGCATCGGCGGTATTGTATAACAGAATGTCCTCGATGCGGGTCAGACCCGTAAATGTGTCCTGGTATACACCGTTTGCGGTCGTCCACTTCATACCGGTGGCATAGACGGAGGTACGGGCATCGGTGACGGGGTTCCATTTGTAAATATGGCCGTTGGAATTGTCGATGTAGTACCACAGACCGTTCCCGGCCGGAACAAGCGGTGTTCGGACATCGGTGATCACGCTGTTGTCATAGCGGGTGTCCGTGCAGATGATCTCCCGGAAGCCGCTCCATTCATAATGCTCATGTTCCAGCATATAAGCATCGCTTTTCAGGAAATAGGTATGATGTGCCTGCCCGTATTTGTCATACTGCGGGTCGTCCCAGGTTGCATCGATATGGTACCAGTTACCGTTCAGCCGCACCAGATTCCATGTATGGTTCATTTTCTCGCTGGTGACACGGCTGTTTTCAATTCCGAGCTTGTTCAGAAGCGCCTGCATGAGAAGCGTATACGCCTGACAGACGCCGCGTCCTTCCGTCATCAGAGACAGCGCATCAAAGTTGCCGAGCTTATCGTCGTACACATACCGTACTGCCAGAAGATCGTGCAGATACAGAATCTTTTCGTAGTCCGACCAGCTCGCATCGACACCGGACAGAAGCGCATTCAGCGAATCGGTATACTGCTTCTGCGCTTCCAGAAGGGCTGCGCCCGTCATCGTGTAAACCGGTCTGACAGACACAATTTCTCCTGTGGCAGGATTATAGGAATAGTGATATACATTGTCAACGTAGAAGAATTCCGGCTGCTTTGCCGTTTCGGCAAATACCGCCTCCAGCTGGTCAAGGTTGAGGTGGTACGAGGAAAGGCTGATCTTTTCCGTCAGCGTCAGAAGTCCGTTGTAAACGGTCTGACGGGCACTCTGCACGAGTGCATCGGAGGCAGGCGGGGCAAGCGGGATGTCGGACGGCGCCATGGCATCGGAGAGTGCAGCGGCGGCAGTTTCTGTCCGCGGGATTTCCGACAGACTCTGCAGAAGCACGGCCAGCTCCCAGCGCGCGGCCTGTTCCGTCGGGCGGATGGTGCGGTTGGCGTCGGCGATCAGAAGTCCGTTTGCAAATGCGAATTTTACCGCGTCCTCCGCCCATGAAGAAACAGATGCGGCATCCAGAAGCGAGGTCAGTGCGCTTGCGGAGCCGTCACGGACGGCATAGCCGCGCGCCTGCGTGAAGCGCTGGATCAGAAGGTACATCTGCTGATGCGTGACCGGGTCATCCGGTCCGAATCTGCCGTCACCGTAGCCGAGAAACAGCTCCTCATCAACCGCCCATGCGACATACGGCGCAAACCAGTCTGCCGCCCGGACATCGGTGAAGGGGGATTCGACGGACGGTGCGGCTTTCGCGGCAGCCTCGTCTCCTGCCAGACGGCAGAGCACCGTTGCGAAGGTCGCGCGGTTCATCGATTCGTCGGGCAGAAACTGATTTTTGTCATTGCCGACAAACAACCCCGTCTGTGCGACATAGGCAATGGCATCGTAATACAGAAGACTCTCCGTGATGTCGGTAAACGGATTGCTCCATGTGGTATTCAGGTCGGCGGTATCGTTTTCCATGGTGCCGTGGATGACGGAATGCCCGACAAACGCGGGTGCGGCGAGGGAATCGCCGCCGTTGCGGCTGCCCCATGTGAAGTAATCGTCCTCTGTGCAGAGCATCATCTTGACGGATTGGGATGCGGCGGTCTGTTCTTCATAGGAAAACAGACGGACGGAGGAGGAATTGAGTGCGGTGTCTGCGATGCGGGCAAAGCGCAGGGTCAGTACGGTTTGATAGGCGGCGTAGGTCTGCGGGGTTCCGGCTGTCGGATACAGCAGAAGCAGACCGCGGTCACCGGATAAGCCGTGTTCGAGTGTCGGGACTTCTTTTCCGGATACCGTGCGGAGGATCCCCGTCGACCATCCCTCTGCTGCTGTCACATATGCATCCGCATTGTAGGCGATGACGGCGGCGGTGGGAGCGGTCTCGGTTCCGTCGTTGTGCAGAAGCGTCAGCGAAGTGCTGTCATAGGACAGTGCCAGACACTGTGTCCGGGCAAGCGCCGTACCGCGCAGCTGAAATGCCAGCGTCAGAATGCCGTCGGTCTCCGACAGCGTGATCTGTGCGGAGGGAGCGGATGATGCATAATAGGTCGGGAGTGCGGCGGTCATCTCCTCCGGCTCACGGGCGGAAACGGGCAGGGCGATGCATGCGGCGGTCAGGGTAAGCACGGTCAGAAACAGTGCGGTGATGCGTGTTCGGAGGGTATTCTTCATTGCAGGTCCTTTCTGCGGCAGCGGCCGTAGCCGGGTCGCCGTTCGTTCAGTCAAAGAATCCGTCGGGACGGTGGTCAGCGTCAAAAATATGGTTGTAGGCATATGCCTGATACAGCGAGAGCGGGTGGTTTTCGTCGGTCTGCAGGGTGTGCAGCGCATCGACCGAATGCGCGGTGCCGTCGGTTCCGTCCACAACCGTTTTGCCTGTGATGACCGGGTACTGCGGCTGAATGGACTGTAAGAACGTCTGATAACCGGTCAGAGGCAGTTCTGCGGCGGTGCAGAGCAGCGTGGACAGATAATTGATCGACAGATCCTCCGTCTGCATGACGGCGCGCACCGCATCCTCATCAATGTCATAGTTCGCCCAGAGGACGTACGGCGTGATATAACGGTTATTCCCATCCAGTGCTGCGGCGGAATTGTCCACGCCGGCATTGCCCATCAGGGTCGATACGACGTTGTCGTTTGGCTGATGGTCGCCGAACATGACGATGACCGTCTTTTCACCGTAGTTTTCAAAATATTCGACAAGCTCACCGAAATAGGCATCTGTCTTGCGGATCAGGGACAGGTACGCCGAGATGCGCTTGTATTCCTCGATGCCCGTGACTGTCACGTCCGGCTTGAAATTGTCGTACTCCTTGTCGTAGGAGCCGTGGTTCTGCATCGTAACGGCAAAGGTAAAGCGCGGCGCGTCTTCGTTTTTGTCGTTCTCCTCATAACGGTCGATGATGTAGTCAAACAGCGTTTCGTCCGACACATAGCCGCGAAGCAGATGGAACGAATACAGCGGACGGAAATTCTCAACAAATGTATCCTCGTCAAAGGAAAACCAGGGATAAATGTGATCGCGGAACCAGCCGGAGGCATAATACGGGTGCACCGCTTCCGTCTCGTAGCCCATGGATTTGAAGTAGGAGGCGAGGTTCGGCGTTTCACCCTTGATGTGCTGCTGGTAGGGAATGGAGCCGGCAGGCAGGAAGGCCATCGTATCGCCGGTCAGAAATTCGTATTCGGAATTGGCCGTGTTGCCGCCCTTGACGGAGACGTGCAGATTGCCCTTGATCGTATTTTCGGTCAGCGCGTCGATGTTCGGCGTGACGGGGAGATTGGTCTCATAGTCACACAGCGCACGCAGATCGGAGAACGCCTCGTTCATGATAACGATGACGTTCGGACGCTCCTCGCCGGAGGCAAGATACGCATCGCGCGCATCCGCAGCATCTGCGGCATACACCGATGCCGCAGCGGCGACGGCGTCTGCATCATAGCCGTCAGGTCTGTCGACGTTCAGGTAATGCAGCGTCGAGAGAAACGACACCGCCGCGCCGTTGCGTTCGTAGTAGACCGTCGGTGTGAACAGATACCGATAGCCGCCGAATTTCGTGAAGACCGTATCGGTCTGCAGAAACAGCAGAAATCCGGCAAGTGCGATGGCGGAAAGACCTGCGGCAGACCAATGGATGGCGGGATGCGGAATGTGGTGGCGCTGTTTTAAGACAAAGCCGAGCACGGCGACGGTGACGAAGGTCAGCTGGATTGTATAAAACTGATGCGTAAAGGAAAATTCATAATCCGCCGCGACGGAAAGTGCCGTCGATGCGGAATAGAGGTCCCAAGGCAGCACGGGCAGGGAACGGTATTCCCATGCGACACAGTTGACCGTGCCGGCAACACAGGACAGAACCGTGCCGAGCAGAACGGCGAGGTAACTGCGGCGGCGGAACAACAGCAGCAGGAAAAGAAAAGCAAGATAATAGAAGATGATGTTCAGATACAGCATCTTCGTCACAATATCACGCGTACGCGGCATCAGAAGCTCGACCAGCAGCAGATGCACCATCGGAACGGCTGCGAGAAAGACATAAGACACCGCCTGCATCGGACGGGATGCCCAGAAGGTTTTCGGAACGAGAAACGCCGCCCAGATGCATCCGAGCAGGATCAGGTTCAGAAAGCTGTAGGGATTGACGCCGTCAAGGGAAGCGTTGAGCCGCTGAAACCACAGCGTTGCCGCGGTCAGCAGGATAAGTTTGGCGGGCAGAATCGCTTTTTTCAGCACCGCCGGAAGGGAAATTGCCATATATATCATTTCACTCCTGTATGCAGCCGGATAAGGGGCCTTTGTCTATTGTATATAAGTATAAAACCTTTTTGGAAGATTGTCAAGGGAGTTTCCCGAAAAAGCAGATGAATGGTATGTAAAAATTCACGGATGATCAAAATTTCGGAAATCGGCTGTACGCCTCTTGCATTTTGGAAAAAAGTGTGATATGATAATGGTACATGAAAATTCATCGCAAAGAAAGGAAGCATCCCTATGAATACAATGAAGATCAACGCCGGAAAAACCCTCATGGTCGCACACCGCGGTGTCAGCGGTCTGGAACGCGAAAATACCGTTGCGGCATTCCTGGCAGCAGGCAACCGCTCCTATTACGGCATCGAAACCGATATCTACCGCACCAATGACGGCAATTTCATTCTCAACCACGACGGCAATCTGCAGCGCATTGCAGGCGAAAACCTCAAGGTTGAGGAAGCGTCCTACGAAACGCTCCGCCGCATCACGCTCTACGATATGGACGGTACCAAGCGCCGCGTCGACCTGCATCTGGCATCGCTTGAGGAATATATCAGCATCTGCAAGCGTTATGAAAAGGTCGCGGTTCTCGAGCTGAAGTCCGGCTTCACCGATGAGGAGATCGCGGAGATCGTCCGCCGCATCGAATCCTTCGATTACCTTGCGGGCGTGACGTTCATTTCCTTCAACTATGACAACCTGCTCAAGGTCAGAGCCATCCGTCCGGAGGCTGTCTGCCAGTTCCTGACGGGCGATGCGTCTGATGAGATGATCGCGCGTCTTGCCGGCGACCGGCTCGATCTCGACGTTTACCACGAAGCGCTGACCGAAGAACGCATCGCGGCGCTCCATGCGGCAGGCATCCGTGTCAACTGCTGGACGGTCGACAGCAAGGAACGCGCTGAAGCCCTCGCATCCTGGGGCGTTGACTACATCACCTCCAACATTCTGGAAGCACAGGCATAACCCTGCATGAAGAAATATCATCTGTCCGAGGAGATTGCATATCTCCTCGGAATTCTGTGTATGGCGGCAGGTGTGGCGTGCGTGTCAGCGTCCAACTTCGGCTATTCGATGATCGTCGCGCCGGCGTATCTGCTGTTTGCAAAGCTGGGCGGGGTGATTTCGTTCGGCACGGCGGAGTATCTGTTTCAGGGCGTTCTGCTGATTTTCATGTGTCTGCTTCTGCGCCGGTTCCGCGTACAGTACCTGTTTTCGTTTGTCACGGCGGTGGTCTACGGCTATACGTTTGACCTGATGCTGTGGCTGGTCGGATTTGTGCCGTCGGAGGGGTTGTTTGCGCGTATTGTCCTGTTTGTCATCGGGACAGCGTTTATCAGCATTTCCGTGGCGCTGTTTGTCCGTACGTATCTGGCACCGGAGGTTTATGAGCTGTTCGTGCGCGAGCTTGCGGTGAATTACAGCATTCCGTTCGGACGCGTCAAGCTGACCTATGACTGCATCAGCTGTACATTCTAGATTATCATGTCGGTGATCCTGTTCGGCCCCGGCGTGTTCGGCGATTTTTCGTTTGCCGCGCTTGGGGATGCGATTGTATCCGGTTATGTGCTGGAGGGCATCGGCATCGGTACGGTCGTCGCGGCACTCATCAACGGTCCGCTGATTACGCTGTGCGGACGGTGGCTGGATGCGCACTTTGAGCGGACACAGAATCCGCGTTTGGCGAAATATCTGGCGGTGTAATACGAATTGCATATGGAATGCCTGTCCCCGCAAAATGACGGAATGCAAACATAAATCAAAGAGTCGCCGGAATCGGTCATCATGATCGGATTCCGGCGACGTTTTTTATTCGATTGTCAGTCCGCCGATCGGATAATCACCCGGTCCGAGACAGCAGGAAAACCCCTGCTGCTGCGAAAACCGAAAATTTTCCGCTGCCGCACACAACAGCGTGGCGGTCGGCAGGAACGTTTCGCTGATGTGATAGGTACTGCCGAGCGCCTTGTGCTTGGAGGCGGTTTCCGTGAGCAGACCGGCAGCAATCAGTGTGTCGATTGCCGGACGGAGTTCCTCAGCAGGCTTACCGAGTGCGCAGGACAGCTCACCCGTGCTGATGTCGTCCATCGACAGCACGGACAGAAGAATGAGCGCCGTATCGCGGCTGCCGAGGACAGAGAAGACGTTTGCCATACATGCGGCGGTATCGGCGGCATTGACATGCGCAAAGAAATCGCGTGTCACGCCGAACAGCATACCGCGGGTATCGTAGGTCGCAAGACCGTCCGGACCGCCGTGGTGCACTGTATCGTGGAGCGCTGCAGCGTCATTCATTTTTTCACTGCGCGGACGAAGGTTGCCGCAGTGCAGTCCGAAAAACGCACTTGCGGACAGGGCCATGAATTCCGCAATGCCGTTTTCATACGGCTGTGCCTGTACACGGTCGGCAATCACGGTTCGCAGATCGCCGTAGGTTACGCTTTCACCGTGGAACAGATAGTCAATCGAGACATCAAAATAGTCGGCAAGTGCCGGAAGCAGGGAAATATCGGGCAGAGTAGCACCTGTCTCCCATTTGGAAACAGACTGCGAGGAAATACCGAGTGCATCCGCAAGCTGTTCCTGTGTAATGCTGCGGGATTTGCGCAGGGCGGTGACGGTTTGTCCGAGGTTCTGTGTATTTGTCATAACGGTTATATCCTTTCGTGTTTGATGAAATGAAGCAACCGATGCGCGCATCTCGGTTGTGATACCATGATACCCGATTTTGGATGGAAAATCAACAGAATATTTTTCGACAGATTCGCACGTCGGTTGTACGAATCTGTCGGATTGTAACTGCTATGCGGATTTGCTTATGCGTTCTTTAACAAAATCACAGAATTTGCAGGCATCGTAAGGACAGCAGGCAGGGTGACGGTCGCCGTCTTTTCATAGCTGTGCTCTGCATCCAGCGTGAAGACATCAAATGTCCCCTCGCCGTTTACCGTAACTTCTTTTGCATCCGCTGATTCATCCATCGAATAATAGGTAATCAGCGCACGGATTTCATCACCGTCGGCGGCACAGACGACATCAACATTTTCGTCATCGGAGACGGCCTCTGCCTGCGTGCCGATCTGATAAAGCTCATTCCACATGACAAACGGATAGTATCCCTTGAGCGGCTTGAGTGTGTAGAAGTCGAACAGACCGTTGAAGATGCACGGACGTGCGTCGTAGTACATCAGCATATCGATCGGCGCATTCTGCGACTTTGCCATGACGGAGGCTGTGAACGCCGCACCCTTCATGCCGATGATAACGGAAATGGAGTGACGGAATTCCTCGCCCGCAAAGCGTTCGATGTAGTTCCATTCATTGCAGATGCTCTCGGTTTCCGTGTAGCCCCATTTGTCCAGCTGATTGCGGACAAACTGCGCGTTTTCCACGATGGTTTTCGGCTCGGTGAAATAGTTGTGCCAGGAGTAGAAGTCAAACGGAACACGTTCCCCCTCGGTCATCGACGCAAAAAAGCGTTCCAGCCACGGATTGGTCGGCCACGAAGCCGCCGGACCGCCGATCTTCAGATGCGGGAAGCACTTTTTCAGATGCAGTGCGGCGATGCGGTAGAACTCATAGAACTGTGCCGCGGTACCGCCCCAGCACAGCTTGTTGTCGGAGTCATCGTAGTCCAGATCCGCTTCGTTCCAGATTTCCCAGTACTGAATGTTCCAATGGAATCCGTTTGCCCAGCCCTCGTTGTAGTGGCGGATGATGTGCTCGCAGATGACCGCCCACTTGTAAAAGTCTTTCGGCGGCAGGGTACCGTACTTCTTGCAGTAATGCTCGATACGGTTGCCGAGGCGGTAGAAAATCTGCGTGCCGGTTTCCAGCGTGATCTGCAGATATTTGTCGGTGATGGCAAAGTCGTAGGATCGCTCGTCATACGGAGCGGCATCACAATCCGGGAAGATGCCGATGACGTCCACACAGTGTTCGCGGC
>JAFTLK010000369.1 GCA_017455975.1 Clostridia bacterium
GTCAAAAATCAGCTCGATAATTTGAAAAACTCCGCCGGTTCGGCTTATTCTTCCGGTAAACAGTCAATTGCCGATCTGAAGACCATGTTTTCCGATCCCAAGGGCATGCTTGTCGGTATGCTGTACATCGGCATCGAGGTACTCACCGATAACGCACGCCGACTTATTGCCGAAGCCGCGGGCGGTGCATTGACCGAAAAGTATTTGACGGCCGGTGACTTTGATGCAGATGCTTATCTGAAAACGTTTGGCATCGAAGATGGCTATGACGGTCTTGATTTCTCGGGGTCTTCTCTGTTTTGCGATGCAAACATGCAGATGATCGATATCGTCGTCGAATATGACATTGACCTGTCGTTTATTACCTTTGTCCTGCCCGAGACCAAATTCCATGTCATCCAGCGAGCCTCCATCGCAGGCTGGGCAGGCGGCGACGACCAATCCGTCGGCGTCGGTAAACCCTGACAGGCCGGCTGCCCCACTAATTCACCGGATAAGGAACAAAACAAGATCATGGAACTTCTCTCCGCCCTTTTGGGTGCCGTTATGACAACGGCGATCGCGTGTCTGGGTGCTGCGGCACTGCGGGCATGGGACAACGATACATTTTCCCCTGCCCTCCCGCGTCTGCCGTGGGAGGATAAGGGCTGGCTCTGCATCCTCCTGCTCTCCGTCGGAATGTGGATCGCCACTGCCCTGCTCTGGGTGCGGTCGGTACCGACAACGGTTCTGGACGTGCTGTTTCTGGCCGGCATGACGCTGCTCTGCCAGATCGACCGCAAGCTGCACATCGTGCCGAACCGCCTGCTGATGGTCATGCTCGGTGCGTGGCTGACCGTTTGCGCCGTCACCGTCCTGTTTGAAACAGAAACCGGTCTTGCGCTGGTCTTCAGCGGCATCGGCGGTGCGCTGATTGCAGGTGCTGTATTCTTCCTCTGTTATCTGATCTCAGGCCGTCAGCTCGGCGGCGGAGATGTCAAGCTCTCGCTCATCATGGGTCTGTATCTGACGACAGGCCGCATCATGGGTGCGATCACCTACGGTGTCATTCTCTGCTGCATTTACACCGTGGTCATGCTGATTCTCAAAAAAATCTCCCTGAAGGACGGGATCCCGCTGGTTCCCTTCCTGTATCTCGGAGTTCTGCTTGTTATGCTGGTCGTCGGCTGACAAACCGCATCACAGGATAAATACGAAAGGATAAGGGTATTCCCATCATGAAGCTCAAACAGACTCTCCTTGTTGCCGTTCTTCTGATCGCACTGCTTGCCGCATGGCTGTCCGCAGCCTCTGCTGCTGCCAATAAAGAAGCGATCGAGGCACAGAACCTCGCCGTCAATACCGGCGATCAATATGCGGAAAAGGAGCTTTGGGTCCGCGCCATTCCGAAATACAAAGAAGCGCTCACCTATAAGACCACCGATGAAAAGGCACGTGCCATCGAAGAACGTCTTCTGAACGCGTATCTTTCCTACGGCAATACCGATTCGTATCTGGATCTGGCACAGCGCCGGATGGATAGCGGATATGCGACCGAGGATGAATACATCCGGATGGCGGAGATCTACTTTGCAAGCGGCTCGCTTGATGAAGGCATCACCGCTGCAAAGAACGGCATCAAAATCTACGACTCGCAGACATGCCGTGAGCTTTACGAGGCAAATCGGTACACTTATACAATGAAGAGTACCGTGTATGCTGAAATTCTCCCGACCAAGAACAACGACGTCATGCCCGCCTATACCGGAGAGGGCTGGACGTTCGTCAACAACCGCGGCCGCGCGACCCTCTCCGAGGAAGTGCTGTTTGATGCGGTCACCAACACCAACAGCACGGGCTACGCCGTTGTTACGACAGAGGGTGTCAACTATGTCATCACTGCGGCCGGCGACCGGTATTCGATCGACGAGAACGCGCTGACCTCCTTCTGCGGTCTCGGCAACAGCCGCATTCTCGCGGAAAAGGACGGTAAGTGGGGGCTCTACAATGCCGACTTCAACCCGATCTCCGATACCGCATATGAAGCGCTGACCCTGCCCGACAACGGTCTGCTCGCCGCAAAAAAGGACGGTAAGTGGGGCGCGATCACCGAAGGCGGTGAAAGCATTGTTGCATTCCAGTTCACCGATGCTGCAGTCAACAGCTGGGGCGCTGCATTCGTTTCCAATCAGGCATGCGTCCAATACGACGGCAAGTGGTATCTGATCAACGAAAAGAGCGAAAAACTTTGGCAGACACCGTTTTCCGGCGCAAAGGCACCCGAGAGTGCCGACGGATACATCGCCGTTTCCAATGATGCAGGTCTCTGGGGCTTTGCAGACCGCGCAGGCAATCTCGTCATTGATTATCAGTACGACGATGCCAAGTCGTTCTCCGACCACCTCGCAGCCGTTCTCGTCGGCGACGAATGGGTCTACATTTCCGAATCCAATGAAGTCATCATCGACAATGTGTTCTATGAGGCACAGCCGTTCCACAACGGCATCGCGCAGGTCACTCTGCCCGACGGTGTTGCACTGCTGACACTGAAGACACCGAACGCATAACAAAGCGCCCCGACAATGCACTGAACAGAAAGGAAGCGCTCGAACATTCGAGTGCTATGGTATTACATATGATTTACGATGAACGTTTTCAACTGCAGGCATCGGCGGAAGCGAACTATCTGACCGTTGCGCTCGGCAATGATGCCGTCTACGATGAGATCGCACTGCGCATGCTGACCGAAGACAAGCCGGACTTCTTCCTGCCGCTGTCCGTCAAGGAGATCAACGGCCGCCTGACCTTCCGCTATAAGCTCATCAACGCCGTTGCATTGAAATATGCCGTGGATACTGCCATGACCAAGAAGCAGTACCTCCGTCTGGCATCCGACCTTCTGATTCCGTTTATCAAGTGCAAGGAATGGTTCCTTGACTACCATTATATCTGCATCGAGCCGCAGTATATTCTGCGCGATAAGGCAAACGGCATGTTCCTGTACGCCTATCTGCCGGAGCGTTCCCTTCGTAATACCGATGAGGAGATCATCGCGTTCGTCGAATCGGTGCTCAATTATATCGACATCTCCGACGACAAGGAATTCCAGATCCGCATGATGCATTACTTCCGCGGAGGCTCGGTCGCCCTGAGCGAGCTGTACCGTATGCTCATGGCAGAACGCGAGCGCGTCATGGACGGTGCCGCACCCGAGCCCGTCAGCTATCAGCCCGTGCCCCCGAAGACAGAGCCTGCAAAAACTGCAGAACCGATTTCCGGCGGCATTCAGCAGCCGCAGCCGCCGAAGGCAGAACCCGCACCCGCACAGACACCGAGCAGCGGTGCCGGCAGCTTTATTGGCAGCCTGATCAACGGTAGCGGCAGCGCCAATGCCAATAGCGGAGCAGAACAGCCGGCAGCAAAGGAACCGGAAAAGAAGGGCTTCCTTGAAATGCTCGGTATTTCCTCCCAGAACAAGCCCGCAGAAAAGCCCGCAAAGAACAACGATGTCCTCGGCGGTCTGTTCGGCGGTACAGCTTCTGCAGGTACTTCCCAGCCCGCATCGACACCGGTAAACAGTACCCCTGCCTCTGACAGCGTTATGGAGGGTCTGTTCGGTTCCTCATCCGGAAAGAAGCCGGCGAAACAGGAAAAAGCCTCTGATCCGCTCGGCGGCCTGTTCGGTGCAAAGAAAGAACCTGCGGAAAAGCCGTCTTCCGGCGGCGGTCTGTTCGGTATGCTCGGCGGTCAGAAAGCAGCCGAACCCAAGCCCGCTCCCGCACAGCAGCAGCCGGTCCAGCAGCAGGCGGCTCCCCAGACCGCAGCTGCGGCAGGCGGTTATCAGCCGATCGGCACACCGACCCCCGGTGCGGATGCATCCCCGACGTTTATCGGCGGCGGTGACCGTACTATGATCGACGATCTGAATGCAGGCGCGAAGTACCTTGAGCTGCTCGACACGCAGTATGCTGATTGCCCGCGTGAGATCTCGCTGATCTTCGATAAGCCCTACCTCGTTGTCGGACGCAGATCCAATGATCCTGTCGCACCGGACATCGCATTCCCCGAGCAGTACAAAGGCGTTTCCCGTCAGCATGCCCGCATTACCAAGGCACCCGACGGATCTCTCAGCGTCACGGACCTCGGCTCCACCTACGGTACGGTCATCAACGGCCAGCGTCTCGTCCCCAATGCGGTATATCCGCTGACCGACGGTGCGGTCCTGACCTTCGTTGAATCGAAGCCCATCCGCTACCGCGTCCATTTATAAACAAAGCAACCCTTACGTCGAACCGGCGTGATGCCGCGGAAGCCCGTTTTTCCGCACATCACGTCTTCGGCGTATCCTGCGTTATAGAGAAAGAAATTCTATGGAACAAACCAAAAGCAGTATGAACGAACTCATCCTCGGCGCATACACCGACCGCGGCGGAACACGTCCCGAAAACCAGGACTCCGTCTTCAGCCGTGCCCTGCCGCCTGCCCCGCCCCCGTCACAGAGCCGCTCTCCGTTTTCTCTGTTCGGCGGCAAAAACAAGGAGAAGCATCCCCGCACCGCTGCACCCGCACCACAGGTCTCACTGAGTGCCGTCTGTGACGGGATCGGCGGTCTGGAACGCGGTGACCTGGCCTCCGGTGTTGTTGTGCGCGAAATGGACGGCTGGATGAACCATCTGTCCGGCTGGGTACGCACGGACGGTCTGGAGACCGACGTGCTCTTTTCCCACTTCCGCGATGCTGCGGAGCAATGGAACACCGCGCTCATTGACACGATCAAGACCTATAACATCCGCTCCGGCACGACCCTGTCCGCCATTCTGTGTATCGGATCCGTCTTCGGCATTCTGCATGTCGGTGACAGCCGTGTCTACCGCTACCGTCCGACCGAAGGCATCGGCACAAAGTTATTGCAGCTGACCGAGGATGAAAGTGTCTACCGTGTCAAGGACGGCAAGACACGTTCTTATCTTGAAAATTTCGTCGGACGGCAGGAACCGCTGTCGTTTCGCTTCTATACAGGAACACTTCTGCCGGGCGATATGCTCTTTGCCTGCACCGACGGCTTTTACCATCATCTGACCGAGCAGGATGCCGGAGGGATGTATGCAGCAATTGCCGGCGGTACGGCACCGGAATACGCCATTGCCGATGCTGTACAGCTGATGATCTCCCGCGGAGAACGGGACAATCTGTCGGCCTCCCTTATCATTTTCGGCGGCTGTGTCACGGAAAACGAAACCGGCATCGCAGCGGCCGACGCAGATCCCGAAGTCACGATGATCTGACACAAATAACCAAAATTTTGGAGATATATCATGAATCAAATTTCCTACCAAAGCAGTGAGGATTTTCAGGCACAGCTGAATGCCAACTATGAGGATATCAAGGTCCTCAATACGACAGGCGGCGGCGGTGTGATCTACTCCGGTATCCACAAGCGTCTGAAACGGCGCGTCGTTCTGAAAAAGATCCGCTCCGAGCATCTCGATACCATCGGCTCCCGCCGGGAAATGGAAGTTCTGCTCGACCTGAAGCATACATATCTGCCGCAGATCTTCGACTTCTGGCAGTATGAAAACGATGTCTACACCGTCATGGAATTCATTGAGGGCAAATCACTCAAGGAGCTGCTTGACGAAGGTGCACAGTTTACCGAAAAACAGGTCATCCGTCTGACACGGCAGCTCGCCGAAGTGCTTGATTACCTGCACAAGTCGCCCGGCCATATCATTCACTCCGATATCAAGCCGGCAAACATCATGCTCACCCCGTCCGGTGACATCTGCCTGATCGACTTCAACGTATCGACCCTGCAGAACGGTGAAGCTGACGAAACCATTGGCTACACACCCGGCTATGCACCGGTCGAGCAGCTCTGGTCGTTTGTCCGCGGAAAGCAGCGCGCGCAGCTCAAGATGCAGACTTCCACGCCGGTCCCGGGAGATGCACAGACCGCATCACCGGCTGTGGATGCCGACAAAACATATCTCGATCCGGAGGATGTGACGTTCCTGTCCGGCGGTGCATCAGGCAGCGACAAAACGATGCTTGACGACGACCGCACCGCACTGGATACCAGTATGCCCGCCCCGGTCAATACGGTACACACGATCAATACGGTCACGGCAACAAGCCATGCAGGACCCAAGCGCATCGGACGTGCAGGTTCCGTCTTCTCCCAGCTTGAGGACATTGCAGACAGCCTTGAAAAGAAATACGACGTGATGCACGTCGATGCACGCAGTGATATCTATTCCGCGTGCGCGACAATGTATCACCTTCTGACCGGACACCGTCCGCTGTCGGCAGAGCAGAAGCAGCTGCCGCCGGAAAAGCTGAAGCCCGACATCAATGATGCTTTTGCCGATATCCTGAACCACGGCATGCAGCAGGATCCGAAGAAGCGCTTTTCCTCAGCCGAGCAGATGCTCTCTGCCCTCAATAAGCTGACCAAAT
This sequence comes from Clostridia bacterium, assembly GCA_017455975.1. Classification (GTDB taxonomy): domain Bacteria; phylum Bacillota; class Clostridia; order Oscillospirales; family CAG-272; genus RGIG3925. The sequence continues at coordinate 6,436 of JAFTLK010000369.1, forward strand.
CGACCAAGCGCTACAAGCGCATGCGCCGCGGACAGGACCTTGCGGTTATCTTCTGCGTCATGCTGTTTGCGGCAGGCGCGGCGGCCTTCTACCTCGGCGGTCAGGACAAGCTCACCTCTTATATCGAAACCTCGATTTCCGACGCCAAAGCACTCTATGCGGCCGGACAGTATGAAGATACCATCAATACGCTGAACGCCTCCATCCTTGAAAAACCGTATGTGCAGGAGGACATGGCACTCGGTGAGACCTATTACCTCATCGGCAACAGTTTTTTACAGCTGGAGCAGTATGCCGATGCCGCAAATCAGCTGCGTTCTGCGGTCTTCTACCGCAGCGATCAGGCCGATTATTACCGCGATTACGGTATCGCACTCGTCCGCTCCGGCAACATTGATCTGGCAGACGAAGCACTGCATCAGGCAACGGTGCTCGGCATTTCCGATGCAGGCCTGCAGCTGCTGACCGGTGAAATCGCGGCTGCACGCGGTCAGTATGAAGCCGGCATCACCGCATATGAAACCTGTCTCGGCGCACTTGCCGCCGCAGGCTCTGAAACCTCTGACGACTCCATGCGCGCCCATGCACTGCTTGGCTACGATTCCATGCTTGCGGAAATGGCGCCGGACGACACAGCACAGCTGCAGAAACGTGTTTCCGTTCTGGAGGCCGGACTTGCATCGATGACACACATCAACTACCGTTTGCCGGTACTGGAGCATTATGCACAGGCCGCAGTTGCCTATGGCAACGCAGCAGGTGATCCCGCATATCTCGAAAAAGCCATCTCAGCATACACAGAAATCACGCAGTCCGGCTTTGCAACACTGACCGAATGGCTCAATCTGGCCGTCTGCCATCAATCCATCGGCCAATATCAGAAAGCAAAGGACGCACTCCTCAGCGTCGAGACCCGCTATTCTGACCGCTATGAGCTCTTCATGCGCCTGGCATTTGTCGAGGTCGATCTGCAGTATGAAAAGAAGGCAGATGAACGCGATTACAGCCGGTTCAAGATATACGCCGGTAAGGCGATCCATATTTACCGGTCCATGCCGAATCCGCCGGAGGATCCGGAATACGAATATCTCATCCGGACAGCGGAAGAGGTCGTCGACAAGTTCTGGCTTGCGGGCCTGTAATTTTCCGCAAGGAAGAAAAGGAGAACATATACAATGACAACGACAGATCTGCTTTTCTGGGGCGGTCTCATCGCAATGGGCGCAGCAGTGCTCCTGCTCCTCATTTTCATCCCGGTCTTCCGGGCACAGCGAAAACGCCTTGTGAAAAAAATCGAAAACGGAGAAGATTGATGCCATGAAAAATTTTATCAAACAGCACAAGCTGCTTGTGGCTGTCCTTCCGCTGGTGCTCATTCTGTGCGTCGGCGTGATTCTCGGCGTGATCCACCTTGACCGGATGCGGCAGGCGCGTGCGCTGGTGGAGGAAGGCGACCGGTATTTGGAGGACCTCAACTACGAGCAGGCGATCATCTGCTATCAGCAGGCGATCAACATCGACGAAAAGAACCGGGGTGCGAACCTCGGTATTGCGGAATGCTATGAGGTCGGCGGACAGAACGTCTATGCCGAGTCGATCTACCGTGCCATGCTGGACCGCGACCCGGGCGACGAGGATGTCTATCCGAAGCTGGCCGAGCTTCTGATCCGCACCGGCAAGCCGGACGATGCACAGGCGTTGATGGCGCAGGCGGTCGAGCACATCCGCGGCGATGAAACCATCAACGATTGGTATCTGATGACCCATCCGACAACACCTGAAATGGATCAGACACCGGGTGACTATGATGTCCGCATTCAGGTCGCACTGACGGCGGATGCAGGGGATCTGATCTACTACACGACCGACGGCTCCGATCCCACAAAGGACTCCAATCTCTATACAACGCCTCTTGTCATGCGCAACGGCAAAAACACCGTGCGCGCCATCGCGGTCAATTCCGCCGGCTTTTCCAGCACGATCTCCGATGCGGTTTATCAGATCAACATCGCGGATGTGGAGATCCGGGTACAGGATCCGATCATCGAGTCCGTCATCCGATCTGCGCTCGACCTCTGGAACGGCGAGCCGATTCACAACGACGACATCGCGCAGGTGACCTCTCTTTATATCATCGGCTCCGGTGCGTATCACAGCATGACCCCGCCGGAGGGAATCTCCTATCCGATGGGCACATCGATCGCCATCTCGCAGAACGGATATGTCTCCACCTACGAAACAGCCTATCAGAACAACGGCAATCTGACCACACTTGCCGACCTGCAGTACATGCCGTTTCTGCACACGCTCAATATCTACGGTCAGCCGAATGTCGATATTTCCGGCATCGCGCTGGCTCCGTCTCTGACCGATGTTTCCCTGCTCTCCTGCGGGCTGACCGCAAACGAGCTCGCGCCTCTCGCACAGCTGCCGAATCTTGTCACGCTCGCGCTTGGCTGGAACGACATTGATGCGCTGGATGCACTGTCCCCGCTCGGCGGTCTGCTGTCACTCGGCGTCTGGGGCAATGCAATTACCGACATAGCCCCCATCGGCGGCATGCAGGCACTGCAGCTGCTTGACATCTCAGATAATGCGGTCACCGACATCTCTGCGGTATCCGGCATGGCCGACCTGCGTGAGCTCTGGATGTACAACAACCGTGTCACATCCATCGCACCTGTGCAGAAGCTTTCCGCACTGCAGGTCCTGATGGTGCGGAACAACCCGATTGCCGACCCGGAAGCGGTACGTCCGATCTACCCGCATCTGACCCGCATTGACACCGACCTGCTCGGCCTTGGCGAAAACGAATGAAGGGAGGAAATTCTGCAATGAAAAAAGAACAGGGTGCAAAAGCACCGATGAAAAAATCGAAGAAGATCCTCCTCACGGTTTTGCTGGTTGTTATCGCCGCCGTTCTTCTGACCGGTATCATCACGGTACTCGTCAACCGCGCACGCGTGACAACGCTTGTGAACCAGCAGAATTATGTCGCCTCCAAGCTCATCGAAATGGGCAGCTACGAGGACGGCCGTCAGCTTGCGCTGAACAGTGAGCAGACACGCTCCAACGACACCTCCCGCACGCTGATCGTTCTGGCAGCAGGCTTCTCCGAGGCATATGCCGACGGTATCCGGACCGCGGATGCGTACCTTGCCGACGGCAATATCCCATTGCTTTCCGAAACCAAAACCGTGCTCGAATCCGTCCTGTCCTCCAATGGGGACATTATGACAGACGCAGACAGCGGCTACATGAGCGGCACCGTCACAATCCCACTGGACGATGCCTCCCGCGATGCCCTGCTCTCCATTCTACTGAAGGTGCAGAACGGCATCAAGGTCCGTAAGACCTCGGCAGCTGTCCAGGCCATGCAGGAAATGCTGTCCACCGGCAGCATCCAGACCGTGGCGCAGGAATCGCTTGAAAAGGACAACTCCCTGCTCTCCCATAAGGTACAGACCCTGTCTGCCATCGAACGCGGCGAATACAGTACCGCATTCACCCATGCAGAGGCGCTGTTCCGTGCTGACAGCAGCTTGGAAAACCGCGCAATGCTGGCAAACCTCGTCGCAACCGGCAATGTCCCGATGGACGGCGATGCTCAGGCCGTCGAGGCGCAGCAGCAGGAACTGCAGGCTCTGTATCAGCAGCTTGACCGGGCTTACGACGACTATTACATCATGCTCGATACAGCGTATGACGAAATGAAGCAGCAGCAGATGTACGACGAGATTCTGAAAATCGAGGATGAGATCCGCTCCGTCAATGCCGCCGCCACCCGTGAGGTCGTCAAGCGCGCCATCAACTTCATCGAAACCGGTACACCGCTGACACAAAAATCCTCGTCGGCTTTTGCTGTTGAGCTTGCTTATCTGTATCACAGCGCCGGAAACGATGACCGTGCAACCGACCTTCTGACCGGCAAGCTGATCGGCATTGAGGAATCGAATGCAAATGACGCTGTGACCATGGCGCTGTCCGATATCGTCAGCCATTACCGTTCGTCCTCCGGCGGTGCAGGCCGTGCCGATGAACGCCGCGTGATCTGGAATCGCGTACAGAACATCCTCGGCATTCAGGAGGATGATTACGATTATTCCAATGAGACCTTCTTTGACTTTGTCGAATCGGTACTGAACCGCATCTATAAGAGCCTCGTTATCCGTTCGATCGACGCATCGGACTTCCCGACCGTCCGTGTGACTGTCAATGCTGCCACCGATGAAGGCGGCAATCTGAAAAAAGGCGACTTTGCCCTGACCGATATGCAGACCAAGATCGGCGGAATCCGTCTTGTGGATGCATCCGAGCTTGAGATCGCATCCGATATGTCGGTCATGCTGGTCGTCGACCGTTCCGGCTCGATGGACGGTGAACCGATGGAACACACCAAGGCCGCGGTCATGAACTTTGTCAAGAACACCGATCCCGCAACCGCACTCGGCTTTGTCACATTTGAATCGACGGCAGAACTCGTTACTCCGCTCGGTGCAAGCAGAACCCAGCTGCTCTCGGCAGTCGACGCACTGTACACGACCGGCGGCACCAACATCAAGGACGGTCTCGCTGTGGCAGGCGATGCACTGACCGGTGCACTCGGACGCCGCATCATCATCCTGATCTCCGACGGTTCCGACGGCAGCCCTGACGGCATCGACGCTGTTCTGGATTCACTCCGTGCACAGAATATCTGCGTTTACACCATCGCATTCGGCGGCGCAGATACCCAGTATCTGTCCTACATCGCCGACACAACGGGCGGCAAGTTCCTGCAGTCCGATTCCTCTGCAGGTCTTGAAGAAATCTACTCCGAGATCGGCGAATACATGGTCAACGACTATATTCTGGAGTTCGACGCAAAAACGGCGCTGGAAGATTTCTCCCGCGATCTCTCGGTCGAAATTCCCGGTGCGCATGCGATCGCTGAAAGCGTATACAACGTCGGCGTCCCGTACCAAAA
>JAFTLK010000370.1 GCA_017455975.1 Clostridia bacterium
TCCTGCTTTTCGTATGCGGAAACAAAATCGGTACTGTTTTTGCTGACGAGGTTGGGTGCAAAGCTGCTGACACCGCCCCAGTCAAAGATATAGCCGATATCATATACGCGGTTTGCAAAGATAATGTCGAGCATTTCTTCCGATTCCGTGTCGCGGATGACCTTACCGACCAGCGTGGTCTCATAAACCGCAGGAACGACATACGCCGACGACAGCTTGTTCATCGCTTCCATCAAAAGACCTGTGCCCTCGGGATCGGCATTGGTTGCGGGAATCGTCATAAAGGAGACATAACACGGATGCGTCGCAGTATAATACGTTTCCTGCGATTCGTCGTATTTGGGCAACGGAATGATGCCGAAATCGGACTGCATATTACGCAGATCGAGTGCGGAGCCAAGATAGTGGTTGTAGAACAGAAGCTGGTCGTTCATCAGCATCGGCATCATACGCGAATACCAGATGTTTTCCGTTGGATACTGCGAGGAAATGTCGCTTGCATAAATGGCATATTCGCCGCTGCGGAGAAGCTCGACATATTTTGCCAATGCATCGACCGCACGCTCGGAGTACAGCGTAATGGTCGGGATGCCGTCAATGTTGGTGACGGTGTTGATCCCCATGCTGTTGAGCGCCCAATGTCCCGTTGTGCTTTCACCGAAGAAACCGACATTGTCCGCAAGACCGAGCTTTCCGTCGCCGTCGATATCCGAGGAAACAGCGGCGGCAAGCGACAGCAGCTTATCGACCGTCCATGTGCCTTCCTTGACCAGCGTAAACGGATCTTCAAGATCGTGGGTTTCGATCATCTGCTTGTTCATCATCAGAACGACCGAGGCGAAAAACGACCGAAGATTCATATCACCGACCGCGTTGTACAGCTTTCCGTTGATGGTAAAGGTTTCCACAGAGTTGCTGTCCCACCAGCTGTTCGAAAAATCCAGCGTTGAGATATCGTACAGATCATAAAGCGCGTCCGGGCTGTTGAGCAGGCTGGATGCGCTGATACCGGTCAGATTGACGACCTGATAGGCATCATCTCCTGCCATGATGACCTTCAGCGCCGTTTTGCCGACATCCTCACGGGACGTGCTTTCTTCCTTGATGTGAATGTTATAAAATTCCTCAAGCCGCAGATTCCGGCGGTAAATGGCATCGGTGATCGGTTCTCCCGATTCCTCGGCAGCGACCGTTTCGGAATAGGTGTTGACAGTCCAGTCCTGACGGCTCTGCGGATCAACGCCAAGAAATGTAAAATCGATGCCGCCGAAATCCCTTGGCGTCAGTTCGATTTCGGCTTCTTCTGTCGTGTGCTCGGTTACGGGTTCAGCGGCAGTCTGTGCGGCTGTCTCCTGTGTGGCATCGGCGTCGGACTCCGATCCGCAGGTATACAGACTGCATGACAGCAATGCGGCTGTAAGAATGAGTGAGACTGTACGTTTCATGATTTATTCCTTCCTTAAAATTCCGATTACATCCGGTGTAATCCGTGATTTCGGGGTAAAGCACGAAAATATTATATAACAATGATAAAATACTGTCAACCTCTATTGGGGAAGTTCTAATTTTCACACAAAAACGCGCCGTCACCCCCCAATTTTGTGCATTACGCACATATCTTTTAGAAACTCATCACAATTACGGCTGTTCGTTCAGCACCGCGAATGCGGCGTTGATGCACGGTGCGGTATGCGTGTTATACTGCGTATCGGTGACGGTCATATTACCCGCGCCCTCACCGTAAAACGTCACAACATCACCCGGCAGGAGATTGATGCGGTTTTCGAGAACGCAGTCGCGCACAAGGATCA
>JAFTLK010000371.1 GCA_017455975.1 Clostridia bacterium
ATATTCATCTTTCTCTTGTGCTTGCGAATCTGCTCAATGGTCTTCCGGGTGATGCCGCAATGGAGGGTTACAAAGTCCACGCCGTCTTCTGCATGAAGACGAACCACGTCGATAAAATCCTTTGCAGTGAGTGTTGCGAGATCGCGCTGATAATGAATCACGCTGTCATACACAGGAACTGTACCGATCATGGCAGGACATTCGGCAGTCAGCTTGCGGCGAAAAGGCTGGGTGTTACCGTGGGAGGACAAATCCATGATCGCCTCAGCTCCCATATCTACCGCTGCCATGACCTTCTGCATCTCAATATCATAATCCTTGCAGTCGCGGGAGACACCGAGATTGACATTGATCTTGGTGCGAAGCATGGAGCCGACACCGTTAGGATCGATGCAGGTGTGCAGCTTGTTGGCGCAGATTGCAACCTGTCCCTTTGCGACAAGTTCACGGATTTCTTCTTCGGTTCTGTATTCCTTTGCAGCGACTGCTTTCATTTCGGGGGTGATAATGCCGCGTTTTGCAGCGTCCATTTGTGTTGTGTAATTTCTCATGATATTGGTTCCTTTCAATCAGATATGTTTTTCTTCAGCATAACTTGTGTTCAAATCAAAATTGTGAAGCAATGGCCCTGAGCCTTTACCAAGATCGAGCTGTGCCATAAGAGCATCGGCTATATACATTTTTGCTTTCTGCACCGACTCTGTAAGCGTAAATCCTTTTGCAAGATTCGCAGCAATCGCACTTGACAGCGTACAACCGGTACCGTGCGTGTTGGGATTGTCGATGCGCTTTCCCTCGAACCAGCGTAAACCTCCGTTTACATACAACAAATCATTGGCATCAGTATCTCTGTGACCACCTTTAAGCAGAACTGAGCAGTGATAGGTATCGCCTATTTTGATGGCTGCGGCTGCCATATCTACTTTTCGTTTGATCGTTACACCCGAAAGAATTTGTGCTTCCGGTATATTCGGTGTTACCACTGTTGCGATCGGCAGGAGTTCTTCCACCAAAGTTTGAACCGCATCCTCTTTTATGAGTGCTGAACCCGATGTAGCTATCATTACGGGATCAACGACAATATTTTTTACCCCGTAAAATTTTAGCCGTTCTGCAATCACACGAATTAGCTCACAAGAAGAGACCATACCGATTTTTACGGCATCGGGAAATATGTCCTCAAAGATTGCGTCCAATTGCTGCGCCAAAAACTCCGGTGTTGATTCCTGAATGGCTCTGACTCCTGTGGTGTTCTGTGCTGTAAGCGCGGTTATTGCACTCATAGCGTACACACCGTTCATCGTCATTGTCTTAATATCTGCTTGAATACCGGCGCCTCCACTGCAATCGCTTCCTGCAATGGTCAATGCTGTTTTACATTTCATTGTGTATCTCCTTTCTGTTTTTCGGCATTGTTTTCTAAAGCGGCATAAGGTGGTGCCCCCAATCTGCCGCTGATTTTTAAAGATTTTTCAGTACGGGCTCTTCAAAACTCCGCACATAGCAATCGGCGAGCCTTTTCATCTCCTCCTGTCTGCTCTCGTGCATATCATAGACTCCTACGGTTGGAAACCCATCTGTCTTTGCCGTTTCAAGTGCAAATAGCGAGTCCTCAAACACAAAAGTCTCTTCTTTCGCTGTTCCAAGATGCTCCAGTGCTTTCTGATAGATAATTGGCTTGTCCTTGCCGTAACCGACTTCAGCACAGGTAAATATCCCGCAGAAGTAATGCAGGATACCAAGTCGTTCCAATGTATCTTCCACTAAATACCTGTCAGTTACCGTAGCAACGCACATCTTAACACCACGCTCTTTGAGTAGGCGAAGATAAGCCATAACACCGGGTTTAAGCGTAACCTTTGTTCTGTAGATTCCTTCAACCATAGCATTTATACTGTCCACAATCTCCGTGACAGAAAGCGTAACTTTGTAGTGCTCACGGTAATATTCAGCTGCCTCCTCCAAGGTAAGTGTCATAAAGGTTTCTTTCAGATCCTCATGTGGCTCCTTACCAAGTGTTCTTAGATAATCTTCCCCGATGGTGTCCCAGATGAACATAGAGTCAAGGAGTGTTCCGTCAAAATCGAAGATGGCTCCCGTTAGCATAAACCAAGCTCCTGCGCTCTTGCTTTCAGTTCCTCCACTGCCGTCTTCGGATCATCTGCTTTCATAATGGCGGATACCGCGCAGATTCCGGCAATGGGAATACCGGCGAGAATGTCAATGTTCCCCTTGTTCAGCCCGCCGATGGCGTTGACGGGGATCGGCACGGCTTTGCAGATATCCCGCAGGGTGTCGGTGGAGGTAAGGACGGTTTTCACCTTGGTGGTTGTGGGATAAATCGCACCGACACCGAGGTAATCCGCACCCTGTCCGTACACATCCAGCGCCCACGGTACGGTTTTCGCTGTAGCGCCGATGATTTTGCCGTCGCCGAGAATCTTCCGTGCCTGCGCAATGGTCATATCCTCCGCGCCGAGGTGTACGCCTTCTGCATCCACGGCAAGCGCAACGTCCACACGGTCGTCGATGATCAGCGGCACGTTGTAACGCTTGGCTGTGTCGTGTACTTTTTCAGCCAGCTCGATATATTCTCGCGTGCTCTTGTTCTTTTCGCGGAGCTGAAGAAGGGTTGCACCGCCTTTGAGTGCCTGTTCCACACGATAGAGGAACTCTTCCTCCGTGTAGTTCGTGCTGTCGGTGATAAAATATAAACTCGGATCAAACTTTTTCATTCTCCTACCTCACACATACAGATAATCATTCAGTACCGGCTGCAGACCTTCCTCTGCAATGTCCCTGTACATTTTGTCCAGACTGCGGCTATCGTCAATTTCAAACTGCTCGTCGCCCTGTACTGTATCGGACTCCTTGCCGGTGTACTTGCTTTCGTGGTCACCGATGCCGGTGGAAACGCCTGCGGAAACCTTGGTGGCGGCAATCTTTACGATTCCGTTGCGGAACTGGGCACTCTCTCGTGAGGATACCGTAATGCCTACAAAGGGCAGGAAGATGCGGTACGCACAAAGCACCTGACAGAGCTGCTTTTCGTGAACATCCATGGGACTTATTTTGTCATTGTTGATGATCGGTCTGAGTCTCGGGCAGGCCAGCGACATTTCGGCGTGCGGGTACTTTCTCTGCAGATAATAGACGTGTAACGCGCTTGCCAAAGCATCCTTGCGGAAATCGGACAAACCGAGAAGCGCCGAGAACGCAACACCTCTCATACCGCCGCGAAGCGCACGTTCCTGTGCATCGAATCGGTACGGCCATACGCGCTTGCGACCGAGCAGGTGAAGCTGTTCGTACTTGTCGGTATCGTAGGTTTCCTGGAATACCGTCACATAGTCCGCACCGCATTCGTGGAGATATTTATATTCGTCGGTGTTCACAGGATAGATCTCCAGCCCCACCATACGGAAGTATTTTCGCGCCAGCTTGCAGGCTTCACCGATGTATTCCACATTGCTCTGCGCACGGCTCTCGCCGGTCAGAATCAGGATTTCCTCCATGCCGGACTCGGCAATGACCTTCATTTCGTGCTCGATCTGCTCCATATTCAGCTTCATTCGGTTGATGTGGTTGTAGCAGTTGAAGCCGCAGTAAACACAGTAATTCTCGCAGTAATTCGCTATGTACAGCGGTGTGAAGAGATAGACGGTGTTGCCGAAATGCTTGCTGGTTTCCAGCCTTGCCCTCTGCGCCATCCGTTCAAGGAAAGGTTCGGCAGCAGGAGACAGAAGTGCCTTGAAATCCTCGATGGTGCAGGTATCGTGCTCCAAAGCAGCCTTTACATCGGCGGCGGTATACTTTGCCGGATCGTAGGCGTTCATCTGTGCCATGACGCTTTCACACACATCCGATTCGATCACTTCCATCCCCGGCAGATATTCCATGTGATTCTTCCGGAATGACGGATCGTTTTCCAGCCGGTGCTTTTTTGCCAGCGCTTCCGGGGAGAGATGCTCCGAATCCACTAAAAATTGGTTTTCCATAAACAACCTCCTAACAATCGGAGTTCCGAAGGAACTCGTGGGCGGGATAAGCTAATTTATAATACAGATCACACATCATTCCCGCCCTTCAGTCTCTGAGGAAGCCCGTCAGCGGATCGGATGCAGATGCCCCGCGGGTCAGCACTCTGCCAAGACCGGACAGATATGCCTTCCGACCTGCTTCAATGGCATTTTTGAAAGCGGATGCCATCAGCGGCAGATCCCCTGCCGTCGCAAGCGCCGTGTTCGCCATAATTGCCGCTGCGCCCATTTCCATGGCTTCGCAAGCCTGTGAGGGCTTTCCGATGCCTGCGTCCACAATGATGGGCAGGTCGATTTCATCAATGAGAATCTGGATAAATTCCTTCGTCGCCAGCCCCTTATTGGAACCGATGGGAGATGCAAGAGGCATAACGCTTGCCGCGCCTGCGTTTACAAGATCCCGCGCAGTGTTGAGATCGGGATACATATACGGCATGACCACAAATCCCTCTTTGGCAAGGATTTCGGTC
>JAFTLK010000039.1 GCA_017455975.1 Clostridia bacterium
AGACGTTTGCCTGCTTTTCGGCAGCTTACTTTTCCGCATCGCTGTCATGTTCATAGGCGTGCGTGATGTGGTTATCGGAAATATGCAGGAATGTGTAGGGACGTTCCAGTCCCGGGATTTTTACGGTAACGCGATCGGTGATGGTGACGGGTTCAGTCATGGGAAGCTCTCCTTTATACTCGGTAGATATAGTTTTCTTTTCTCGGACGGACAGGCGGCAGATCTCCCGCACGATAGCCGAGGATCAGATGACCGACGCCGACATAGTCACCGGTAATGCCCCACGATGCAAGCAGTGCCCGGCCTTCGTCCGACTCAAATTCTTCCTTTGCGCGGTGAATCCAGCAGGAATCGACACCGACGGAGAAGGCGGCATTCATCAGATTGCCGATGACAAGCGAGGCATCCTCAACGCAGGTGCGGATATTCTTGTCCGCGAGAACGACAAGCACGGTCGGTGCACCGTAGAACGGATCGCCGTCGGAGCCCATGACCGCGGCATTCATGCGGCGGAGCGTTTCTCTGGCGGCGGGGTCCTGCACGCAGACAATGATCGGGGACTGGCGGTTCATGCCGGTTGCGGCATAGGTGCCGGCTTCTAAAATTGCCTGCAGTGCGTCCTCGTCCACCTGCTTTGGCAGATAAGAACGGACGCTGCGGCGGGTTTTCAGGGTTTCAAGGGTCGGATTGGTCATGATACTTCTCCTTTCGTTTCTGTAGGAACATCCTCTGATGTCCGGCAGAGCTTTTTGCAGACCGGAACGGCAAGGACGAGCGACAGTGCAGCCGCTGTGAGCTTGCCCACGATCATTGCCGGTAAGTATTCCGGCAGATAAGCCATGGTGAATGCCATGTGGTCGGTGAAGACAAATCCGGCGGAGACGAGGAACGCCGCGTTCAGCATGACGCCGCGCCGATCCATCTTTTCCATCATCGAAAACGTGGTTACGCTCGTCGCAAACGAGGATACAAAGCCGAGTGCCGATGTTTCGTTGATGCCGATGCGGGAACCGACGATCTTCAGCGGCTTTGCAAGGAGCTTTGACAGCAGGTAAATCATCGGGAAGGTTCCCGTCATGACGGCGCAGGCATTGAGTACGATGGCTACACCGTTTTCCAGCGTATCGACATGCGGCAGGAGACGGATCCCGGTCAGAAATGTTAAGATACCGACGGCAAGACCGACGGTGATAATCGCTTTGATTACCAGACCGAGGATATTGAAAATTTTCACGCAGAGATCGGGGACACGCAGAATGCCGAGTGCGATGATGCCGGAAAAGACCAGAAGCGGCAGTAAATTGACAAGCAGTTCGAGCGGCGAAAGTCCGGTCACCAGTCCTCCGACAAAGCATCCGAGCGGGATTGTGACAATACCGCAGAGCAGACCCAGCAGCATATCGCGGTGGAGATGCTTCGGCGTAGATGTAAGCCCAAACGGGATCGTAAACGAGACAGTACAGCCCATCATTGAGGAAACGACCATGGCGTTGAAGGCACCAATGGCGGGGTCGCGTGCGGCACCGACCGCCAGCGGCGCACCGCCCATGTCATTGGCAAAGACGATGGACGGCAGAATCGACGGATCGATCCACGACGGCAGAAGATCGAAGATCGGCTGCATCAGATGTGCAATCAGCGGGGCGGCGACAATCATACCGACCATCGACAGCGACATCGTACCGAGCAGCTCAATGCCCTGCTCAAACTGCCGGCCGAGCCCGAGTTTATTTCCGAAGATGCGGTCAGCGGCGGCGAGGAGCATAAATGCCGCCATCACATACGTCAGAATTGTCATACCGCGCGGTTATTCGTCGTCCTCGGGCATCGGATCCCACGGCTCGTCCGGACGGAAGATGGATTTATAGCAGCGGACGATGTGCGGCATGGAGCCGGGATACCACTTCTCCGACGGCTTGGCAGGCTTGCCCTCCAGCGCATCCATCAGATAGGAGATCGGCACCCATGTCGTTTCCATGATGCCGACGATGTTGCCGCCGTCATGTTCCTTTGCGTAATCGAGGAAGAGCTTGGCATTTTCTGCGACATTGAACGGTGCGAGCCAGATCGGATGACCGGCGCGTGCGAAGATTTCCACGGAGGGGAAGCGCGGCCAGTTGTGATAATGCCAGTCGGTGATGACGATGTCATTCGGAACCCGGCCAAGCGCGGTATGCGTACCGTTCATGCTGGCATCCCACGGACCGTGACCGCATTCATAAGAATTGAGCAGTCGGTCGCCCCACATCCACATGGTGATACCCTTGTCGGCAAGGTGTGTATGCAGACGGCAGAGCCAGTCGGCAAGCAGATCACCGGGATCGCTGTCCTTACAGCGGTCGCACATACCGATATAGAAGACCTCGTCGATGCCGACATGGAAGTCCGTCGCTTCAAACGCATCGGCAATCTCGTCGATCAGATCGCACAGCAGCTCAAACAGTCCCGGTGCTCTCGGACACAGCGAATAGCTGTATTCCGGCGCTTCTGTGATCGGAGTTTCGGAAAATTCCGGATGGGAGCGCAGAAGTCCGTCGGGATCGATGTAGTCCTGCACGGTCTGGTGACCGAGCAGATTCATGTCGGGGATCAGATTGATGCCGCATTCTCTGCATGCCGCAGCCATTTTGCGTACGTCCTCTTTGGACAGCGGCCAGTCACCGCGGCATTCGGGGTGCGATTCAAACAGATAGTTGTAGCGGATGATCATAACGATGGTGTCGATGCCGTCTTTGGCAAACACGTCCTTTACAAACGCGCAGAAGCGGTCGACCTCATCGGCGTGCGGCGCAAAAATGCAGATGCCCGCAGATTTCCAAGGGTAATTGTGCATAACAGTACTCCTCCGTTCGCTGTTTTTATTTTATCTGTATTATACCATGCAGAGCGCGGTTTTGCAAGGGCTTTTTGCAATTCCGATGTGTTTTCGTGCGTCGATGAAGTCCTCTGTTTTCCTGCACGGCAATCTTCCGGATGCGGCGGAAAATTCCTGCTTGACACCTGCGCCGCGGTGTGATATAATGCAGATATCAAAACAAATGGAGGAAAATCCCCGTGACGTATACCGAACTATTCCGTCTGATCGACGAACCGTATGCTGCCGAACTGTTTGCAAACGAAGACCGTTCTCTGTTTTACCGCCACTGTGCGGCACAGGCGGCATGGTTTGACGCAATGATACCTGTCACATACAACGGCGAATCGCTGTATCCGTGCGGAAATGCATATTTACATTCCGACCGCGCGGTGATTTCCCATTACGCCAAAACCTATGAATACCGCGACGGACGCATGACCGAAAAGCTTGCGGCATCCGGTTTGCCGGAGGAGGACTGTCATGCGGCGCTGACAGCAATCCGTACTTATTGGGAACAGCATCAGTTTGTCGGCTGGCTGCACGGCGCGCCCAACTATCACCGCATCGTAAAAGAAGGACTGTCCTCCTACAGAGAACGTGCCCGTCATACGGCTGGAGATGCCGACTTCCGTGACGGTGTGATTCTGCTTCTGGATGCGATGGAGCGCTATGTCAGCCGCTGTGCCGCATATCTGCGTTCCGTCGGTGCACCCGATGCTCTGTGCCGTGCTGTGGAGCGCGTTCCGTTTGCACCGGCAGAAACGTATTACGAGGGTCTGGTCTCATGGAATCTGATCTTCTATCTGGACGGCTGTGACAACCTCGGCTGTCTTGACCGGGGACTTGCGCATCTGTACCGCGGTGAGGACATGACAGCGGTCATCGGACAGCTGTTTGCCAATCTTGATGCGGTCGATATGTGGTCCTGCACACTTGGACCGGAATACAACGAAATTACAAAGCAGGCGCTGTATGCCATCCGCGGACGCCGCAGACCCTTGCTGGAGCTGCGCACGACACCCGATATGCCCGAGGCGCTTTGGAAAATTGCCGGAGAAATGCTGACAGCCGGATCGACGAATCCTTCCTTTTATAACGACCGCGGGATTCACGATATGATGGCGGACTATCTGCCGAAGATTGCCGAAGAAGATCTCCCGCTGTTCTGCGGATGCGGCTGTACCGAGACGAATCTCGAGGGGCTGACCCGTGCCGGCGGTACGGATGACGACTTGAATCTTTTATGGGTATTTGAGCAGTATCTGCACAAAAATCTGGCGGTCTGCCCGACCTTTGAAGACTTTTACACAGGTCTGTGCAAAACCATGCGCGATGCGGTCAACGGCATGATTGACCGGCTGACCGAACGGTATCTAAACTGTGCCAAAAACCTGCCGCACCCAATCCGCACGCTGTTCACCGATGACTGCATCGACCGCGGACTGGATTATCACGCCGGCGGTCCGCGCTATACCTGGACGATGAATTCCGATTCGGGACTCATCAACTGTATCGACTCGCTCGTCGCTGTCAAAAAGCTGGTATACGACGAGAAACGCTATACCGCCGCAGAATTTCTGTCCCTGCTGACGGCAGAAGATCCTGCATTTTATGCGGTTCTCGGCACCTGCCCGTGCTTCGGTACGGATAACCGTGCTGTGGATGACATGGCAGCGGACTTCACCACACAGGTTTACTCGGTTTACAAGGAACGCGGCAGTGTCGAATTCATTGACGCCTTCACCTTGACCGAGCACCAGTTCCTCCGCTATGAGGGTGCGGGACGCGTTGTCGGACCGACACCGGACGGACGGCATCGCGGTGATCCCACCTGTGACTCTGTTGCCGCACTGCGCGGAAAAGCAAAGAAGGGACCGACGGCAATGCTGGCATCCGCCGCACGTCTGCCGCAGAAGCTCGCAATGGGTATGACGGTGCTCAATCTGACGGTTGCCAAGCGCGTGGTCACCAATCCTGTTTTGCTGCGTGCGCTCGTTGAGGGATATTTTGAGCAGGGCGGACTGCAGGTGCAGATCACCGTTACCTCTGCTGAGGAGCTGCGCGATGCCATGGAGCATCCCGATGCGCACAACGATCTGATCGTCCGTGTCGGCGGTTATTCCGAATATTTCAACCGTCTGTCCCCGGCACTCAAACGCACGGTGCTGGAGCGGAACATTCACGAGGGTCAGTAAATGGATATTCCAATGCACATCATCGCCCACATCGAAACGGCATTTCCGAGCAAATTCGGGATTCCGCGGCAGAGCGGGCTTGTTCCGTCCCTGCGCGGTACGATCGTCTTTGCACCGGAATACCGCAATCCCGATGCGGTGCGCGGACTTGAGGGCTACTCGCATCTGTGGCTGATCTGGCAGTTCTCCCAGAATTTCAAAAATGGCGGCGCGGCGCACGGATGGTCACCGACGGTGCGTCCTCCGCGTCTGGGCGGCAACAAACGGGTCGGTGTCTTTGCAACCCGTTCTCCCAACCGTCCCAACGCCATCGGACTATCCTCGGTTGAGATCGAATCCATTGAATATTCCGCCGACCGCGGTCCGCTGATTCATGTACGCGGCGCCGATCTGCTCGACGGAACACCGATCTTTGATATCAAGCCGTATCTGCCGTTTACCGACAGCCATCCCGATGCACGCGGCGGCTTTGCGGACGAAAAAAAGACGTACGCGCTGTCGGTATCCGACCCCGGACAGCTGCTGTCGGTGCTGACGGATGAGGACCGGTGTGCCGTGCTCGAGGTTTTGTCCGAGGACCCGCGTCCGTCCTACCAGTCCGATCCCCAAAGAGAATACGGCATGGAATACGGCATGTGGGAAATCCGCTTTACCGTCAGCGATGACAGCGGGACGCTGACGGTAACTGCGATGCAGCGCAGGCGGACATAGGCACCGTTTCCCGAAAAATCAGATACTTTTTTGAGCAAACCTCTTTTCCTGTGTCGGATTTTGTGATATAATATACAGACCGATATTTCGGATATCAAAAAGTGCAGGCGGACGCAAGATATGGCGTACCCTGCGGAAAGGCTGACTCTATGGCAATTGAGAAAAGCACCAAAAAGATCAAGCGGCGCTTCGGCGACCGTGTCGACGGCAGACGTGTCCGAACCGTTTCTCCAATGGCGCGCGTGTCGCCCTACATCATGAAGACCCGCAACACCTCACAGAACTATATCCGCGACGAGATCGACACAACAAAGATCGATCAGTACATCAAGGACAAGAAAGCCAAAGGCATGATGGGCTTCAATCTGATGTACATTCTGATTGCAACGTATATCCGCACGCTGTCCCAGTTTCCGGGGCTGAACCGCTTCATTGCCGGACAGGAAATCTATGCGCGCCACAACATTGAGATCTGTCTGACCATCAAAAAGGAAATGGATATAAACTCTCCCGATACGGTCA
The DNA here is from genome assembly GCA_017455975.1 of Clostridia bacterium. Taxonomy (GTDB): domain Bacteria; phylum Bacillota; class Clostridia; order Oscillospirales; family CAG-272; genus RGIG3925. Next base: position 6,286 of record JAFTLK010000039.1, read on the forward strand.
TCAAGGCGGAATTTGAACCGGATGCAACAGCAGAGGAGGTCTACGAAAAGATCAATCAGATCATCGAGGACTACCGCAATGCGCCCGGCGGTGCATTTGACGGCACGGCAAAGGTTCTCTCCTTTATGCCGGGGCTGCTGATGAAGTTTGTTGTCTTTGTCCTGCAGGTTATGGATTATTTTGGATGTCTGCCGCGGTTTCTGTCGCGTCTGTCTCCGTTCCACGGCTCGTTTTTTATCACCTCGATGGGCTCGCTCGGCATTCCGCCGATCTATCACCATCTGTATGATTTCGGCAATGTCCCCGTGTTCATGTCCTTCGGTGCAAAGAAGCACCGCTATGAGGTGCAGTCCGACGGCACGACAAAGCACGTTCCGTATGTCTCCTATACCGTCGTCATGGATGAGCGCACGGTTGACGGCTTCTATTATGCGTCGGCGCTGCGCTACATGACCCGTATCTACCGCAACCCGTGGATTCTGGACGAACGTCCCGAAACCGTTGTGGAGGATATTCCGTAATCCGTTTTTGCAAATTGTTTACGATTATGTCTTGCTTTTTGGGCAAAGAAATGATATACTAATAAGGATATCAAAAACACCAAAGGATGCTCGCTTATGACAGAACCGACCAAGACCCCCGCCCTCTCCGAATACAGCGGAGCCGCACTTGCCTATCTCGGCGATGCCGTGATGGAGGTGCTGGTACGCAGAATGCTCGTCGGACGCGGCATCGGCAATGCGGGTAAGCTGTCAGCGCTGTCACTCGATTATGTCCGTGCCACGAACCAGAGCCGCGGTCTGGAGGGGCTTCTTTCCCACCTGACAGAGGAAGAAACCGCCGTTTACCACCGCGGACGCAATGCCGCCGGTGCACATCCAAAGAGTGCGTCTGTCAACGACTACCGCCGTGCCACGGGGCTGGAAGCGCTGTTTGGCTATCTGCATCTGAAGGGAGATACCGAACGTCTCGATACGCTGTTTGGTATCTATGTCCGCTATCTGGAAGGAGAATCCGCTCATGCCGATGAAGAAAAGTAAAAAAATCGCGCTGTGCGCCATACTGAGCGCCTTTTCCGTTCTGATGCTGTTCATCGGCGCGGTCATTGATGTATTGAGCATGACGATGGTCGCCATCGCGTCGATGTTCGTTGTGGTCGTCATGATCGAGGTCGGTATGCCGTATCCTTGGCTGACATGGGGTGTCACCTCCGCGCTTTCCCTGATTTTGCTGCCGAATAAGCTCCCGGCAATCCTTTATTTCCTGTTCGGCGGACTGTATCCGATTGCAAAGGCCGCTTTTGAACGTCTGCACTATGTGGTCTCATGGATCCTCAAAATCAGCTATATCAACACCGCACTGCTGCTTGTTGTGACCGCGACCAAGTATATCTTCTACCTCAACGATTCGTCGATTGACTTTACGGTTCCGTTTCTTGTTGTCGGCAATGCCGCGCTGATCCTCTATGACATCGCACTGTCGAAGATCATCCTTCTGTATCTGGTCAAGATCCGCCATCATATGGGATTGAAAAACTATTTTTCCAACTGAATACAAAAGTCCCGGACAAACCGCTTTTCCCAAAACGGTTGTCCGGGTTTTTTCGTTTTATTTGTCATCCCGATCGGAGAGGAATGCCTTTACCGCCACACCGAGCGCGACAAGTGCTGCCGCCGCACCGAGTGCCGCAACGGCCATCGCCGTATCCTTGACGGTCTTCTTCGCTTCTTCTTTTTCCTGCTCTGCGGGCGTGATAACGTCCACGCGGAAGTTCTTTCCGGCAATGGAATGCGGGTAGACTTTCGTTGTCAGATCATCTGTGACGCAAATGCGGCCGCTCCGCTCTCCGCAGTCGGTGATATGCCGGTAATCGTCCTGATAGTCGCCTGCATCTCCCGTCTCAAACAGCTTCAGACAGGAGACGGGGATCTGCTCTGCATCTGCAGACGGCAAAGCTGCAAGCTCCGGTCGGTCGTTTTCCAGATATTCCTGTGCAACGGTCGAGAAGATATAGCCGTAGTTGGACAGCGGTTCATCGACCATCCAGTTGGCGACATACTGCACCGAGGCATTGTGGCGGTAGGAGGTCAGCCCCTGCTCAACATATCCCTCTGCGGTTGTCACACCATCGGCAATCATATAATAACCGTCGATCTCATTGCCGAAGGCTTTGCCGCTGCCGTCGAGAACCGATGCGACATAGTCCATCGAAAATGCATGGTCAAAACCGGGTGCATCATCAACAACGACCAGATCGGCACATGCAGAAAGATCGGCAAAGCCGTATGTACAGCGGCGCACCGAAGCTCCGTCCCAGACGCATCCGAACTGTACTGCATACGGAATGGAGGGTGCTGTGGTCTTCTGTGCGGCAGCAAGCCGTTCAATGAGAGCTTTGAGCACGCGGTGGCGGCACTGATAGAACAGCACACCAAGCGGTCCGCGGTCACTGTCATCCGGCATCGGAACCTCGGCAAATGTCCGGTATTCCGTACCAAGATCGAGATTCAATTCATCCGGTGTTTCATAGGCGTTGGCAAGGAAGTCCTCAAAGGCGCGCTTCATATGCACGGAATAATCGTATGCACCGGCACACCAATATTCCGTTTCGCAGTATGGCGTAAATGTAGGGTAAGCATACGCAATGACGCCGGGTGCAAAGACCTCGGAAAAATGTTTCATCGCCGCAGTATAGAAACGCACCATGCATTCCGTGCCGCGCGGGCTCGCATAGGATACCATCGCCGTTCCGTAATGGGTTTCGGGCACATGGGTATCGGCGCCGTATGCATACTGAAATTCGTCGGTATCGATGACCGCATCCAGTGCAGTCGGAATTCCATCCTCGCCGATATGTACCTTTCTCTGCAGATCGACGGTCAGAATGACATCCATCCCCCTGGAACGGATATATTCGATCTGCTTGTCGTACGGAGCAAAATCATACACACCCGGTGTTGTTTCCGCATTGAACCAGGACAGATGCAGACGGACGGTCGAAAAGCCCTGTTTCGATACGCGGTCCACCAGAGCCGTAAACGGCTCCCATTCGGTGATTTCAAAGTTCCAGATGACAAACGCCAGTCTTCGTTTTGCGGCACTCAAGGATTGAACCATATGCTTACTCCTTCTATGTATCAGGATTCTCTCATTTTCAGCCAGATCAGCAGAACGGAAATGTCTGCCGGGCTGATGCCGGAGATACGCGATGCCTGCCCGATGCTCTCGGGGCGGATCTTCTGCAGCTTCTGCGCCGCTTCAATGCGGATGCCCTTGATCTGTGAATAGTCGGTATCCTTTGGCAGAAGCGTATTCTCCATACGGCGGAACTTTTCGACCTCCGCCATTTCACGGGCGATGTAGCCCTCATATTTGATCTCGATCTGCGCACCGGTCATGACGGCACGCGAAAGGGTATCGGGTCTTGTGGTATCCACGGATGCCAGCACATCGTAATCCAACTGCGGACGCTTCAGCAGCTCACAGAGACGCACACCGGTGGTCGGCGGCTGTGTTCCGCGTTCCTCACAGATGCGCTTCAGTTCGGCTGTCGGCGGCAGGGATACAGACCGGGTGCGTGCAACCTCACGGCGGATCGCCTCCTGCTTTTCAAGGAACGCCTGATACCGTTCCTCGCTGACAAGACCGATCTTGTAGCCGATCGGCGTCAGACGCGCATCGGCATTGTCCTGCCGCAGCAGCAGACGGTATTCCGAGCGGCTCGTCATAACGCGATAGGGCTCGTTGGTTCCTTTTGTGACGAGATCGTCGATCAGCATACCGATATATGATGTTTCGCGCGTCAGCACGAGCGGCTCGCGTCCGAGAATCTTCTGCGCGGCATTGATGCCGGCGACGATGCCCTGTGCCGCGGCTTCCTCATAGCCGGAGGTGCCGTTGAACTGTCCTGCGCCGTAAAGACCGTCGATATCCTTGAATTCCAGCGTCGGATACAGCTGGGTCGGATCGATACAGTCGTATTCAATGGCGTATGCCGTGCGCATCATTTTTGCGTTTTCCATGCCGGGTAAGGTGGCGAGCATCTTCTTCTGCACTTCTTCCGGAAGGGAGGAGGAAAAGCCCTGCACGTAAATTTCTTCCGTCTGCCATCCCATCGGCTCCAGAAACAGCTGATGGCGCGGCTTGTCGGAGAAGCGCACGACCTTGTCTTCAATCGACGGACAGTAGCGCGGACCGACGCCGTGGATGCGTCCTGCATAAATCGGACTGCGGTCAAGGTTGGCACGGATAATATTATGCGTATTTTCGTTGGTATAAACGACATGACACGTGGTCTGCGGCATTGCGTGATATTCATCACGGTCGGTGCGGGTCGAGAACGGTTCTGATCCGTATTCGCCGTCCTGTACCTCCATGCCGTCAAAGTTGATGGACGATTTCAGAATTCTTGCCGGCGTACCGGTCTTGAAGCGCATCACGCGCAGACCCTCACGCTCCAGCGCCGAGGTCAGCTCGGTAGCCGGAAGCATGCCGTCGGGACCGGACGGAAAAGCGACCTCACCGACGATGACCTGTGCGCAGAGGAATGTGCCGGCGCAGATGATTGCCGCCTTGACGTTCCAGACCGCGCCGTATTTTGTTGTAACGGAGTCGACATACTTTTTTCCGTTTTCATCGGTCGAACAATGAAAATCGGTGATCTCCGCCTGCACCATCGTCAGATTCGGCGTTTGTTCAATTGTATGCTTCATCAGCGTGCGGTACGCCTGTCGGTCTGCCTGCACGCGCTTGGAATGAACAGCGGGACCTTTTCCGAGGTTTAAGGTACGGCTCTGGATGGTGACCTTGTCTGCGGCATAGCCCATCTCCCCGCCGAGCGCATCGATTTCATAGACGAGATGTCCCTTGCCCGTTCCGCCGATGGACGGATTGCACGGCATATTACCGACCGCATCGAGATTGATTGTAAAAAGAACGGTATTGAGTCCGAGTCTGGCACACGCCAGCGCAGCCTCAATGCCTGCGTGTCCGGCGCCGATAACTGCGACGTCGGCTTCACCTGCCTGATATGTGATCATGAATGTGTTTGTTTCCTGTCTATTGGTTTTTGTGAATCATTTGCTCATCATGCGGAATACCTGCCAGCCGACGGTCTTGTCATATGCCGCAACCATCCCCTGGGACGGCGCGGAAAGATAGTCAAAGACCTGCGGGAGGATCCATTTACCGTTTGTATCGACAAGTCCCATCTTGCCGTTTTCGTCACCGACGACGATCATGCCTGACAAGCTCGGCGTGACAAACGAATACTGCGGCTGAACGATCCATTCGCTCTTGTAGTTCATGCAGCCGTACAGACCGGTATCGGTGTTCTGCAGCAGAAGCACGCCGTCGGCATATCCCGTCAGTCGGTATCCGATCGGAAGCGGGAAGCGATTGCCCTTGACATCAAACAGATAGGTGTCATCGGATTCTTTGATATAGTAGTACAGCTTGTAATTGAACAGATTCTGTCTGACACGGATGCGTGTCAGACCGTGGCTGAAATAATAGGTGCCGAGCGCCTCGATACCGTCGGTATCGGGCAGTGTGATATTTTCGTACGTCTCAAACTGTTCCGGTTCTGCGTAGCTGATCTGATAAACGACGGTTCCCTTTTCGTTGAGGAAGTACATATAGTAGCCGTCAAGCGCAATGGCATATCCGTCCCGGAAGTTGTACGCCTCGGTAAAGCGCGGATAAACGACCGTCTCACCTGTCTTTGCGTTTTTATATCCCCAGCGACCGTAGTTATAGAAACGAACGATATCGCAGTCGCTTTCACCGAAATCGAGCGGCGCATCAAACTGAAGGCCGCGCTCGGTTTCCTTGGGCGGATTTTCGTCGTTATATTCGCTCTCGATCCATTTGCCGTCATCGGACAGCGTATAATACGTGAGATGCTCGACCTCCATCTTCACCGGCTCTTCTTCAAAGAAGCCGCTTTCCATCGGACGTCCGCTGTATTCCCCCTTGGTCATGATCGGAAGATAAACATCCTCCTTGACACGCTTGACAGCCGCAAACAGCGCATTTCCGTTTTCATCCCGAAGCTCCGTCAGACGGAAGGATGATTCATCGTAATCGGACAGCAGCGTCGTGCCGTCGGGCTTGAGCAGGGAAAGCTTACCGTTGACATCGCGGATGATATACCCGTTGCGCAGCGTGACCGCAGGACGGTCCTCCGTAACAAAAACCTCATCGGTCACAATGCAGCCGCGTTCGTATTCGGTGACGACCGTATCGCGTACCTGATATTCGGAATATGAGAAGTTTTTGCCAAGTCCCGTCAGCGGGATCTTTGCAAGCACGGATTTTCCGCTCTGATAGATTCCGGTTGTCTGTGCCCGATATCCTTGATTCTGCAGTGTCTTTGCACTTTTCAGCGCATCGGATGCTGTTTTGGCAGTTTCCTTCTGCGGCTCGGCGGGCTTCGTCTGTACATTGCCGGCATTCGGTGTTCCGGTATTGCCCTGCTGCGTAGACGGAATCTCTGCCGTATCGGTACCGACGGGCTCTGTCACAGGTTCTGTATCCGGCGAGACCGGTTCGGTCACAGGCGCTGTTTCGACCGTCTCTGTTTCCGTCTCTGCACGGTTCAGCGACACACGGTCAACAAAAGTCAAGTCAAAATATCCGTGCAGGTACATGCCCGCGCCGACCACGAGCACAAGCATCAGTGCCGTCGCAACCACGCGAACCGTTTGTGTTCCGATAAAATGAAGGATGTGTTTCTTCATACATGTTCCTTTCGATTTGCAAGTTTCACACGTTATTTATGGTATTTTCCGCCGCCGAGAATGTTCATGGCGCGGTAGAGCTGCTCACACAGGATCACGCGCATCAGCTGGTGCGGAAAGGTCATCTGCGAAAAGGAGAGCTTCCAGTCGGCACGCGCTTTGACCTCATCGGAAAGTCCGTCCGAGCCGCCGATGATAAACGCGATCTCCGAATATCCGTCGGTTGCAAGAGCATCGAGCCGTGCGGCAAACTGCTCCGAGGAGCATTGCTTGCCCTCAATACACAGCGCACAGACATAGGCGCGTTTCGGGATGGCTTCCAGAATCTTTTTTCCTTCTTTTTCAAGCGCCGCGCGGATCTCGTTCTGCGACGGGTTCTCCGGCAGATGCTCGTCCCGGCACTGGACCTCCGTCACACGCGCATACGCACCGAGGCGCTTGATATATTCCTTGAGGGCATCCGTCAGGTATTTTTCCTTGATCGTACCGACGGAAATGATCGTCACATTCAGCACAGCGCGTCTCCTTTTTCATTGTCTGCCGCATGGGCAGAATCATCCTTATTATAATAGTATACTCCATCTTCGTCCCGTTGTCAAGCAAATCACAAAAAAGACACGAAAACGTTACGTATTCGGCAGATTCCATGCGTGTTATTGCCAGCGATTCAGATGTCTTTCGTTCATCAGGAACCGCCGCCGATGTTCGTACCGCCGCATCTGCGTGGACAGCGTAATAATTCCGCCAGGGGAATACCATTTTGTTTCGCGCTTTCTCAAAGCGTAACCCCCCATTCACGCGCTTTTTCTGATAATTCTGTGAAATCCCTTGCCGTACGGCTTATTTTGTGGTACAATAAAGAAAATAACGATTCTCCGAACGAAAGGATCCCCGAATATGCTGTTTTCTGTCAACGAACCCGATCTGCGCGATGTCAACACACCGGAGCAGGCGGCAAAAATCGACCGCTCCATCCGGATTCTGACGATCATCGTCATTGCGCTTGCAGCGGTCTTCCTCATCAATATGCTTGCCACCCGCGTCTTTGCACCGTCTTCCAACTATAAAAACGGTACTGCCGCCATGCAGGAAGGAAAATACGCCGAGGCCGTGGAGTATTTCACCGCCGCCGGTGACTATAAGGATGCCGCCGACCAGCTTGCCCGTGCCAAGCAGTCCTATGCGAATCTGCTTGCCGGTAAAGAAAATGCGCTTTCCTATACCACGGCAGCTACACCGTGGCTTTCGGTGACGGACGACGGTATGTTTGCATTTGCAAAGGATACGTATGAAAAAGCGGAAGAATTTCTTCCCAATCCGGGTGAGGTCATCATTCCCGACGTGCTGGACGGCATTCTGATCACCTCCGTCAAGGAAAAAGCCTTTCTCAACGCCGACACGGTCACCTCGGTCGTCCTCCCGGACAAAATCACTGCGCTGCCTGACAGCTGCTTCTATAATGCAACCGCAATGCAGACAGTCACGCTTCCCGCTTCACTGACCGTCATTGCACAGCGTGCGTTCATCAACTGTAACTCCCTGCAGTCGGTCATTCTGCCCGCCGGGGTTCGTGAAATCGGTCTGCGTGCGTTCAATAACTGCTACGCGCTGACATCCGCCGACCTTGGTGCCTGCGAAAGCCTGACCACGCTGGAATCTTATACCTTCTCCGAATGCTATGCACTTACGGAGGTTTCTCTGCCGGCGTCGCTTACATCCATTGAAGAAAATGTCTTCATCAACTGCGAATCGCTGAAAACCGTGCGTTTTGCAGGAACGGAAGCACAGTGGAATGCCATTGCTGTTTCGGAAGGAAATGACGCATTGTTGAATGCAAACATTGTGTTCGGCGGCTGAACCGAACCATAAAAAATCACAGCAAAGGAGTTGCTGCAAGTGGAGATTTGCAGCAACTCCTTTGTTTCTATGTTTCCTTCATCCAATCCTTTTTATCCTTGAGCGCATCGTAAAGCTCCAGATAGCTGGTGTGACGGGACTTTGGAATCTGTTTTTGGGCAACAGCATCAAGAATGGCACAGCCGTCTTCCTTTGTGTGGGTACACTTGGTATAGCGGCAGCGCCCGATCTGCGGGACAAACTCACGGAATGTATACGGCAGCTCCTCCACAGAGAAGAAATCAAACCGCACAAAGTCCAGCATCGAAAAGCCGGGCGTATCCGCAAGATAGCCGCGGAATCTGCCGTCCGAGCATTGCGGCAGGGAAAAGAGATGTACCGCACGCGTCGTATGCTTGCCGCGCGCGATTTTTTCGCTGATTTCGCCGGTTTCCAGATCGAGATGCGGGAACAGCCGGTTCATTAAGGTCGACTTTCCGACACCCGACGCACCGCAGAACGCGGCGATGGTGCCATCGTCAAAGCGCGCAAGATACCCGGCAATCCGTTCATCCTCCGATGCTGTCTCCGCATCCGTCACAAACACGGTAAAGCCGCATTTTTCGTACTTTGTCCGCATCTGCTCCGCACGGTGCGGTTCCAAATCGGCCTTGGTCACGATCAGCACCGGCTCTATCTCCTGGTATTCGAGAATGCACAGCAGCTTATCCAGAAAGCGCAGAGACGGATCGGGATCCTTTGCCGCGGCCACGACGAACATGACATCCAGGTTTGCCATGGCAGGACGGATCAGCGCATTACGGCGTTCATAGATCTCGGCAAGCCATGCACCCGTCTGTGCGCCGCGCGCCTGCGTATTGTCCATTTCGTCATCTACGGTCACACGGACACGGTCACCGACCAGCGGTGTCATACCGTCATGGCGGAAATTTCCCTTGGCACGGCAATCGGTCTCACATCCGTTGTCCTCACGTACGGTATACAGACCGCCGATGCCGCGGACAACGGTACCGGTAAATTCACGGATCACGCGGCATCACCGTTATCGCCTTCCGCGGGGGTCTGCCCCAATGCCTCTGTTTCCGTTTCTTCACTGACCTTCGGCGGCTCATAATCGGGTCCGCCGGATACGGTGAAGTCGATCTTTGTTGCCGACTTCGGCACAGACGCAAACTCCGGCTTGGATTGCGACAAGATGGTACCGATGGGCTGGTCGGACACGACATACTTGACCTTGCCCAGTGCCAGATCGTTTTCAATGAGGATCTTCATTGCCTCATCCCGTACAAGACCGAGGAAGTTCGGTACCTGCACATATTCGATCTTCTGTCCTTTTGAGACATACAGCGTTACGGTATCACCGGAGGTCACGGTATCGCCCGCCGGCGGATCCATCCGATAGACATATCCCTCCAGCGCCGTATCGTGGTACTCCTCAAGCACCTTGCAGTACAGTCCCATGCGCGACAGCAGCAGCTCCGCCTGTCTGTATTCCTGTCCGGTCAGATCGGCGAGCTTAAAGGTCTGCGCACCGAGAGATACCGTCAGCGTCACGGTACACTTCTGGTCGTGCTTTTCGCTGACCTTGCGTGCGGTTCCGGAAGCGGGATTCTGTGAAATGACCGTATTGGTCGGTGCTTCCGCATCATAGATCTGGTCGATCTCAATGTTGTAATACTTGGCAAATTCCATCTGATTGAGCAGCGTATCGGAATAAAGCATCCCGACAAAGTTCTCGATCTCGATGGTCTGATAATCCTCTTCCTGCTCTGCAATGATGAGCTGATCCAGCGCATAGATGATCGCAACGCCCATGACGATCATGAACGACAGCGCAACACCGAGTATGACGGGGAACATCGAATGGCTGCCGCGTCTGTGTTTCCCGCGCGCAGAGGACGCCGGTGTGATCTTCTTTTTGCCGCGGAAGTCCACGTCATCCTCATCTTCCGGCTTGCGGGTCGGGAAGATGGTATCGGGTCTCTGCCGCAGCTGCATGACACAGCGCAGCATATCCGAGGCGCTCTGGTAACGGTATTCGGGATCCTTTTCCATGGCGCAGAGGATCAGCTGCTCAAGCCCATGCGGAAGGGAGGGGTTCAGCTCTCCCGGAGGAACAGGATTGTCGTTGACCTGCATCAGAACGACGGAAACGGAGGATTCCGCATAGAACGGAAGCTGTCCCGTGACCATTTCATACAGCATCGCACCGAGGGAGTACAGGTCGGAGCGCGGGTCGATGAGCTTGCCGGAGGCCTGCTCCGGACTGATATAGTAAACCGTACCGATGGCCTTATCGGTCATAGTCACGGTATCCGTATTCGGCAGCTTGGCAATACCGAAGTCCGTGACCTTGATGACACCGTTTTTGAGCAGCATGATGTTCTGCGGCTTGATATCACGGTGGATGATGCCCTTGGCATGGGCGTGCTCAAGCGCTTTGAGGATCTGCTCCATATAGGACAGTGCTTCCTTCCAGCCGATGACACCCTTCCGGTTCATATAATTCTTGAGCGTAATGCCATGGATATACTCCATGACGATATATTTGATGTCATCCTTCACCGAAACATCGTAGATATTGACAATGTTTGGGTGATTGAGCATTGCGACGGCACGGGACTCATTGATGAACCGCTTGACCGACTGCGCATCGTTGTTGATCTCTTCCTTGAGCATCTTGACCGCAACCGTCCGGTTCATCAGCATGTCATGTGCTTCAAAGACGACCGCCATACCGCCGATGCCGATGATCTTATTGATCTTATAACGCCGGTCAAAAACCTGTCCGACGTATTTTTCAAATTGCTCCATGCTCATGCGTTATCGTCCTTTGATTCGTTGGTTTGATTTTTCCGCAGTGCCATCAGCACAACGGTGATGTTGTCCACGCCGCCTGCGGCATTGGCCGCATCGACAAGCTCGGCAGCGATCGCGTCGCCGTCATACAGAGGCTTTGCAAGTCCCTCTGTCAGCATCGCCTGAATATCCTCCGCTTCGACATAGCCGGAGAGGCCGTCGGAGCAGAGCAGTGCACATCCGTCCTCGTGCAGGCGCGACAGATCGACGGAAAAGATGTCCGATTCAATGCTGCGCTCGATGCCGACCGCGCGGGTAATGACATTACGGTTGGGATAATCCCGGGCCTCCTCACGCGTCAGCTTGCCTGTATCCATGAGGTACTGCACCAGGGAATGGTCGCGCGTGATCTGTGTCAGACGGCCGCGGTTATACAGATACAGTCTGGAGTCGCCGACATTGACGGCATACAGCACATCACCGACCACAAGCGCGGCAACCAGCGTCGTACCCATGCCCTTGAGGCTCTTGTCGCGTTCGGTACTGCTGTAAACACACTGATTGGCACCGGTCACAGCGCGCGCAAGCATCGAGGAGAAATCGCCCTCTGTCGCCCGTCCTTCCCGGACCTTATCAGAGGTGACAAAGGCTTCGACTGCCGCTACAAAGTGCTCACAGGCGAGCGCGGAAGCAATATTGCCGCCGTTTGCACCGCCCATACCGTCACAGACGACGCCGAGCGCACAGCCGATTTCATTCCAGAGACGGATCACAAAGCTGTCCTGATTGTTTTTCCGGCGTTTTCCGATATCCGTTTTGCCGCTTAAGATCATTGCAGATCACACTCCCTTTCCTTTTATCATGATATAGATTATGTTGATGACAGAATATTTTTCCGAATCTGATTTTCTCTGTTGCGCAGCTGTCCGCAGGAAGCATTGATGTCGGGACCGAGGGTTCTGCGCACCGTTGCCGTCATTCCGTTTTTCTCGAGGATCGCCGCAAATCTCCGTACATTTGCCATGTCGGACGATGCGAAATCACGCTCGCTGATCGGATTGACAGGAATCAGATTGATATGGATCGGCATCTTCCGGCCGATATGCTTTTTCATTGTCTGCACAAGCTGCGCCGCTCCCTCTGCCGTATCGTTTTTGCCGGCAATCAGGGTATATTCAAAGGAGATACGGCGTCCGGTCTTCTCGAAATAACGGACAGTCGCTGACAGCAGCTGTGCAATGTTCCATTTTTTGTTGATCGGCATGATCTCCGAGCGGAGCGCATCCGTCGGCGCATGCAGGGAAACAGACAGTGTTACCGGCATCCCCTCCAGTTCCAGACGGTCAATGCCGTCGACCAGCCCGCAGGTGGACAGGGAGATGTGGCGGTATCCGATGTTCAGCCCTCCCTCATCTCCGACCAGCCGCAGAAATTTCATAACATTGTCATAGTTGTCCAGCGGTTCACCGATGCCCATCAGAACGATGCCGGAGATCCTTTCTCCCATATCGCGCTGTGCCATGATGACCTGACCGAGCATTTCCGCAGGGGTCAGATCGCGCACCTTACCGCCGAGGGTCGATGCGCAGAATGCACAGCCCATGCGGCAGCCTGCCTGTGTGGATATACAGATGGTATTGCCGTGATGATAGCGCATAAAAACGCTTTCAATATTCTGCCCGTCAGCCAGCGTCCAAAGATACTTGACCGTACCGTCCTGGGCAGATACAAATTTTTCCTCAATTTCGGGAAACGGCACGACCGCCGTCTCACCGAGCTTTTCGCGCAGTGCCTTTGACAGATTGGACATACCGTCAAATCCGACACCTGCGTGCATCCATTTGAAGATCTGTCCGGCGCGGAATTTCGGCTCGCCGATGGAACGGCAGAACGCTTCCAGCTCCGACATATCCATGGACAGAAGATCGGTTTTACTTACTGTTTCACTCATGTATCTATCTGATTCTTTCTGTTGATAGGATCGGTTATCCGTCTGCCCGTACCATCTTCGCAATGAAGAATCCGTCACAGCCGGGATATTCATCGGGGAACAGTGACAGCATGCCGCCGTCAATGTCACATCCGCCGACAGAAAACGTCTGCGGACGGTATTCGGGATGTGCAGAAAGGAATTTTTTTACGTTATCTTCGTTTTCCGCATGATTGAGCGTACAGGTGGAGTAAACCAGTACACCGCCGGGCCTGACATACCGCGCACAGTTTTCAAGAATGGAATACTGAATGTCCGGCAGACGTTCGATCTCCTCCTTGCCCTTATGACGGATATCAGGCTTCTTGGAAAGCACGCCAAGGCCCGAGCAGGGAACATCGCACAGCACGCGGTCGAAAGCACCCTCCAGCTCCGGTACAAATAAAGCACCGTTTTGTTCTCTCGTTTCGATGATCGAAATACCGAGCCTCTGCGCCCCCTCCGACACCAGCTTCAGCTTGTTTTTGTGAAGATCGCAGGAAAGGATTTTTCCCGTATTGTTCATCCACAGCGCTGTGGAAAAGCTCTTTCCGCCGGGGCAGGCACATGCATCGATGACCGTTTCACCGGGCTTCGCTCCGAGTACATACGCGGCCAGCTGCGATGCCTCATCCTGTACAAAGCAATCGCCGCTGTCAAATCCGGGAATCGTATCGATCGGACAATGGTCTCTCAGGCGGATGCCGCCGGGCACAAGCGCTGTTTTTTGATATTTGATGCCCGCTGCATCAAGCGATGCACAGAGTGCATCCCCGGTCGTCTTCAGCGAATTGACGCGCAGGGTGATCGGCGGATTTTCATCGAACGCACGGAAGATCGCCTCGGTCTTTTCCATACCGTACATCTGCGACCACATCTCACACAGCCACGCGGGATACGCATACGTCACGCTGAGATAGGTGACAGGATCGGAGGCGGCATCGGGAAAGCGAAGCCGTTTTTCTTCTCTGCGGTAAGCATGCAGTACGGCATTGACAAACGACACCGCGCTTTTTGCGGCAAACCGCCGGCATAACTCCGCCGCATCGTTGACAATCGCATAATCGGGAACACGGTCGAGATACCGCATCTGGTACAGCGACAGGCGCAGGATGATGCGGACATTGGCGTCAAGCGTGCGCTTTTTGTCGCACAGCGCGTCAATGATATAGTCCAGCGTGATCTTGCGCTCCACCGTACCGTAAAAGATCGCGGTATACAGCGCACGGTCAGCACCCTCAAGTCCATTGCGGCGAATGGCGGTATCAGCCTCGATATTGGCAAATTTTTTATTGGTTTCGTATTTCTGCAGCGATACAAATGCCGCTTCTCTTGCTGTCATATTGATCCTTTTTCTGTTTATTGCTTATGTGTTGCACCGCGCCCTCAGCGACGGCGTTTGTTGTTGGAGCTGACAATGGTCCACAGACGGAACAGCTGCACAAGGGCGGACAGCAGCGCCGCGACATATGTCATGGCTGCGGCAGACAGCACCTTTTTTGCACCCCCGAGCTCCTCTCTGTCAAGAGAGCCGCCCTCCTCCAGCGCCGTCAGCGCACGGCGGGATGCATTGAACTCAACCGGCAGTGTAACCAGCTGGAAAAACGCGACAACGGCATACAGCCAGAAGCCGACATATGCAAGCACGCCGAACTGCAGTAAAATACCGAACATCAGAATATAAATCGACCACTGCGATGCAAACTGCGTCAGCGAAACAATCGAGGCGCGCAGCTTGATCGGCCCGTAGCCCGTGGCATACTGCACCGCGTGCCCCGCCTCATGTGCGGCAACACCGACAGCTGCGATGGATGCGGTTCCGTATACCGCATCCGACAGACGGATGACATTGGCGCGCGGATCGTAATGGTCGGTCAGATTGCCGGATATGTGCTCGATCTGCACATGATACAGCCCGTTGCGGTCAAGGATCAGCCGCGCGGCATCATAGCCGGTCATACGGCGCTTGTTGGTGATCTTGTTATACTGATTGAAGGTGCCGGTCACAGATGCCTGTGCCCAGAAGGAGAAGATCAGCACCGGAATCAGAATCAGGATATATGTGATATCATATCCTCCATAATATATTGCAGGCAACAGAATACTCCTTTATTTCTTTTCTTCAAAAATCGGCATGGAAAGCCGGTCTCCCTCGGCGATCTTTCTTCCGCGGATGAAATCACCGGCATTCATTTTACCCTTTCCCTCGGGAACGAGTGCCGTGACACCGAGTATGCCCTCACCGCATGCGACGGTGAACATACCTTTTTTGGCGTCGGCGGAAAGGACAGTGCCCGGTTCCCCGTGCACGCCCTCTTTTTCCACAACGACAGTGGAAACCAGCTTGCAGTTCTTCGTCTCTTTCTCGGTCGTCAGCACGGCAATGCCGAGCGGTGCGGGCGAGAGGCCGCGGATCTTATTGTGCAGAATCTGTGCGGAAACGGTAAAGTCCAGCGCACATTCCGCCTTTTCGATCTTCGGTGCATAGTTTGCAAGTGTATCGTCCTGAACCTGCCGTGTAACTGTACCGTTTTCAATGGACGGAATCACGGACACCAGCAGCTTACCGCCGGATTTGCCCATGCGGTCATACAGAGAACCGAAATCCTCATTTTCACCGATCTCAATGCGGTCGGCGGCGATGACATCACCCGTATCAATGCCGTCTGCCATGAATTGGATGGTATTGCCGGTGCATGTCAGACCGTCCATGATCGCACGCTGGATCGGTGCGGCACCGCGATAAGCGGGCAGAAGAGAACCGTGGACATTGATGCAGCCGTATTTGGGATAATCAAGCACACTGCGCGGCAGGATCTTGCCGTAGGCCGCAACAACGATCAGCTCCGGATCCAGCCGTGCAAGCAGCTCGGCAAACGCCTCATCGCGCAGGGTGGTCGGCTGGTATACAGAAAGTCCGATGGATTCGGCGTATTCCTTGACCGGGGTCGGGATCAGCTTATAGCCGCGACCCTTGGGCTTATCGGGCTGGGACAGAACGCCGACGATCTCCCAGCCGTTTGCCTCACGGTTTTCCCAGAGTGCGGTCAGCTGGTCTCGGGCAAATTCCGGTGTGCCCATGAATAGGATTTTCATAAAATTGGATTCCTCCTGTGGAACTTCAAAAAAACACGAAGAATAAAACGCAGTTTTATTCTTCTACGACCATCTCCGCATGGTCGATGTACAGAATGCCGTCGAGATGATCGATCTCATGGCAGAACGCTCTTGCAAGCAGCCCCTCGCCCTCCAGCGTGATCTGCTCACCGTCGCGGTTGAGTGCTTCGACCTTGACATATGCCGGGCGATCGGTATAGCCCTGTCTGCCGGGCACGGAGAGACAGCCCTCGAGCTCATGCTGCTGTCCGCGGCGCTCAACGATCACGGGATTGATGAGCTCAAGCACCTGACCGGGCTCGCATTCGATGACGACCACGCGGCGCAGAACACCGACCTGCGGTGCCGCAAGTCCGCAGCCGTCAGCATGACGCATGGTTTCCGTCATGTCGTCAAGCAGGGTATGGATACGTTTATTGATATCGGAGACAGCGCGGCTCTTCAGACGCAGCGCGGTATCACCGTCCTTGAGAATTTTCAGCTTTGCCATTACAGTAGTTACTCCTTATGCTGTTGTTACAGATTGCTCGGATTGACATCGATGGAAACGGCAACACGTCCGGAACAGAGATTATACGATTCCGTCATGATGCAGTCCAGCAGCGCACGCGTCCGCCGGTTGAGCCGGCATTTCAGAATCATGCGCATTCTGAATTTTTCGTTGACTTTATAGACCTGTGCTTCAAACGGACCGAAGATGGCCATCTGCACATCATGATATTCACCGCCCGGGGCAAGCAGCGCCCGCAGACGCGCAGCGATCTTTGTCGCAGCGTTCATGACCTCGACTTCCTCGGCAGAGGAATAGGACAGCAGTACCATTTCACAGAACGGCGGGAACACCATCGCCTCACGCATCCGGATGGCTCCGCGGTAGAAGGTCTCGTAGTCCTGTGCCGCCGCGAGCTTCAGAATTTCATTGTCCGGATTATAGGTCTGGATCACCGCCCGTCCCGGTTTATCGGCCCGCCCCGCACGTCCGATAACCTGCGTAATCAGCGAAAACGCCTTTTCCGAGGCACGGTAATCGTCCTGATACAGCATCGCGTCGGCGGAAAGAATGCCGACGAGCGTGACATCGGGGAAATCATGTCCCTTTGTGACCATCTGCGTACCGAGCAGGACATCGAAGGTTTTGTTGCGGAACGATTTCAAAATCAGGTCATGTGAGAATTTTTCTTTCGTGGTATCCATATC
The DNA here is from genome assembly GCA_017455975.1 of Clostridia bacterium. GTDB lineage: Bacteria > Bacillota > Clostridia > Oscillospirales > CAG-272 > RGIG3925. Next base: position 23,965 of record JAFTLK010000039.1, read on the forward strand.
CATGCGCTGGGTACGGATCTGCGGGAAGCGTACACCGATGTCCTCCTCGGCGCGCTGTGTCCCGTAGCCGAATGCATGCAGATGCGGTCCGTGACATTCCGGACACACCTGCGGTGTGCGCACCTGGGTTCCGCAGTAATGGCAGACGAGAACGCCGCCGATGGCTCCCTGCGGTGCGGCAGGATCAATGACCGTTTCGGGGGCTGCTGCGCCGCCCTTTTTATGCAGGGTCATCGGCACAGAGCAATGCGGACACATGATCGGATTTTTACAGGACAGGCAGGAGACATACTTATGATACCCACGTCGGTTGATAAATAAAATCGCCTGTTCATTTTTTTCTTTGGTTTCGGTCAAAGCGGCGGAAAGAACACCGCCCAGCGGTGTTTCACCGCTTCCGCTGATCGCCTCACCGTGCATATCGGCCATGACGACCTCGGGAAGCGCCGCACCGCCATATCGGTTTTTCAGCGTGATGAGCGAATACATGCCGCGCTCCGCCTTGTAATAGCTTTCAAGCGACGGCGTTGCGGATGCAAGCAGCAGCAGCGCTTTGCTGTGCGCACAGCGGAAGCGTGCGGCATCACGGGCATGGTATTTCGGATTGCTGTCGGATTTGTAGGTGTGCTCCTGTTCCTCGTCGATGACAATCATACCGAGCCGCTCAAACGGCACAAATACAGCCGAGCGCGTTCCGATGACGATATCGACATCCCCGCGCTTGACCCTCCGCCATACATCGAGCCGCTCCCCGGCCGACAGTGCCGAGTGCAGCAGTGCAACACGGTTTCCGTAATAGGAGCAGAAAATCGACACCGACTGCGGCGTCAGCGAAATTTCCGGAACGAGCATAATGACCTGCCTGCCGTCTGCAAGCACCTCATCCATCATCGCTTTGATGACGCGCGTCTTACCGGAGCCTGTTACGCCATGCAGAAGTGCTGCCTTCGGTTCATGCGTTTTATAAAGCGCACAAAGTGCATCCTTGGCATTCTGCTGTTCCTCTGACAGAATATTGTCGTCCGCCGGCTTTGCCTGATATGCCGCGGCATACGGATTGCGGTAGACCTGTTCCTGTCGGACGGTGACGTGTCCCTCTTTGGCAAGTACACGCAGGGCGGTGGAGCCGATGACATCCTGTGTTTCGAGCGCATTGATCAGAATTTCTTCACCGTTTGCGGCGGCGACCCGTTCCATGACACCGGCATATGCCTCACTTCTGTGGCGATATCCGTATTTCTCACGAAGCGTCTCATCCCCGGCAAGGATCGCGCGGATATCATCCGGCGGGATACGGGAGGAAAGATACATCTGATACACCGCATTTTCGCTGTCGGACAGCTTGTAGGCGCGCGCAAGAAGACCCTTCTTCACCATGGCATCTGCGCATCGTATCGCTCCGTCACCGAATGATTCGGTCAGCTTTTCGCGTCTGACGCCTTTCTTCTTTTTTACAAGTGCGAGAATATCACCCTCCAGCGACGATGCGCCGGCAAGGGAGGCGAGATACGCCTCGGCATTCTGCATTGACTCCGGATCCTCCGGCAGGATATAGCGTTCGTGGATGCGGCGCAGAGCACCTGTAGGAATGACGGCTCTTGCCGCATCGCCGAGCGAGCAGAAGGTCATTTCCTTCATGTAGCGGCAAAGGCCGAGCAGCTCTTCGTTTAACACAAATTCTGCAGGCACAACACGGGATACGGGTTTGCACCGATCCACGGGAAAGTCCGCCGGCAGATCCTTCGGCGACTGCAGATCGGTGACAAGTCCCATCACGCGGCGGTTGCTGACGCCGAACGGGACGAGAACAAAGCATCCGACGGCTGCCGTTCCGGCAAGCTCCGGGGTCAGATAGTAGGTGAACGGTTTATCTACATGGTAGGGGATATCGAGAATCCTGACAACGGCATACTGCCGCAGCGGTTCACCGGGCTGTTCTGTATTCAAGTGCTCCCCTCCTGTCTGTATCAAATCTGTTTTGGCTGTATTTCAGATTTGCTTATGCGTCTGCGTCCTCGTCGGCTGCATCTGCGGATGCTTCTTCTTCCATTTCGGAAACAGCGGCTTCCGCTGCAGCTTCCACAGCTTCGATGGTCTGTGCCAGCTCGTCTGTACCCGCCTTTTCTTCTTCCTTGGATTCGCCGCCCTCGCTGATGACAAATTCGCCGTTATACAAGCGCTTGATAGCGGTCTTGACAGCCTTTTCGTCACGGATCTCTCGCTTGATCATGGAAGCCAGGCTCTTGTCGGTTTCCTTGTTTGCAAGCATCTTTTCTGCGATCTCACGCTGTTCGACATATTCATCGGTGACGATGCGTGCGCACTTGGCGGTTGCGATGCAGAGGGTATAACGGTTGTACTGGCCTTTGGTAATTTCATCAATAGACGGATAGATCATGGGATTGGTTCTCCTTTTCGGTAATTGATTTTGGATTTATGTTGATGGTACTTGAATTGGCTTTGGAACACTCAGGATTCAAAGAAGTGGATCGTATTTTCCAGATTGCGGCTGACCTTATGCTGCTCCGCCGCGATGATATTGACGATCTCCTCGGCTGCAGCTGCCGCACCGTCGTCCTCATTGATGACGATGTAGTCATAGTCGGGCAGACAGCGGATTTCCTCACGCGCCTTGGCAAGACGGTTGGCAATGTCTTCCTCTGTGTTGGTACCGCGGCCGCGCAGACGCGCCTCAAGCGTTCCTGCATCCGGCGGAAGGACATAAATGAGAACGGCCTCGGGGCAGAGACGTCGTACATTCATTGCACCCTCAACCTCGATTTCCAGAATGACATTGGTACCCTCGACCGTGCGCTCATACAGTTCTTTTTTCGGTGTGCCGTAATAATTGCCGCAGTAGGTGGTGAATTCCAGTATCTGCTGATCTTCAATGCGGCGCTCAAACTCTTCACGGGTGATAAAGTAATAGTGAACGCCTTCCTCCTCACCGACACGGGGATCTCTGGTCGTCGCGGAAACCGACAGTGCAAAATTGTCGGGATGCCGGCGGAGAAGTTCCTTGACAATGGTACCTTTTCCGCATCCGGACGGACCGGAGAGCACAAAGGGAATACCGGGGAGCTTTTTGTTGTTCATTTGCTAATCCTTTCTGATGTCACTCTGATGTATCTTCCTGCTCATCCTCATCGGCATGGGCCGTATCCGGCGTACCGTTCAGACGGGCGGTGATGGTTTCGGGCTGCAGGGGACAGAGAATGACATGACCGGTATCGGCAACCAGCACGGCGCGCGTCTTGCGGCCTGCGGTCACGTCAATGGCACGTCCGTCTTCCTTGGCATCCTGTACCAGTCGCTTTATGGGAGAGGACTCCGGCGACACGACCGCGACCACACGTGCGGCGGCGATCATATTGCCGTGTCCGATGTTGATAAACATATTCATAGCTTTGTTTTACTCGATGTTCTGGATCTGTTCACGGATCTTCTCGATCTCATTTTTCATGCCGATGACGATCTTTGCGATGCGCATGTCATTGGCCTTTGAGCCGATGGTATTGGTCTCCCGGTTCATTTCCTGAATGAGGAAATCGAGCTTTCTGCCGATGGGCTCCTCGGAAAGCAGCATTTCGTCAAACGCCTTGAAGTGACTTCTCAGACGGACCGTCTCCTCATCCACGGCAACCTTGTCCGCAAAGATGGCACATTCGGTGAGAATGCGGGATTCCTCGATATGCAGTTCATGGTCCTCCAGCACCTGACGCAGACGCGCCTCCAGCTTTGCGGCATAGCCTGCGGTATCTTCTTTGGAGAGTGCCTCAATTTCCGGCACGCACGCCTCCAGCGCAGCCTTCTTTGCGCAGATATCCTCACGCAGGCGCTCACCCTCTGCTTCCCGCATGGCAAGGAATGCATCAACGGCATCGGACAGAACCGCACAGACATCCTGCCAATCACCCTCGGTATCTTCCTCAGGCTTGGTCACAGCGAAGATATCGCGGTTGGAGGCAACGCGCATGACGGAAATGTCGTCCTTGAGATCAAACATATCGCGCAGACGGTACAGCGCGTCGATATAACTCTTTGTATATGCCTCATCCAGTGCGACGGTCACGCCCTGTGTGTCGATCAGATCGACATTGACATAGATATCGATTTTGCCGCGGTTAATGCCGCGCTCCTTGATATAGGACTTGATGCGTTCCTCCAAGAAGCCCCATAGACGGGAGATCTTGACGGAGCAATCGAAATAACGGTTGTTGACGGACTTGACCTCGACGGTAATATCCTTGCCGCCGCGCTGTGCCTTTGCACGTCCGTATGCGGTCATTGAACGGATCATATGCGTTCGGATGCCTCCTTGATTGATGCGGTATATTTTTTAGAGATAGATATATAATATTGTACTCCGAAATCATCCGTTTGTCAACTTTTTCTTCAAAATATTATATAAATATTAACACTTTCTTCCGTTTTGACGCGTTTTTGAAAATAAATATTGGGAAATTGCCTCCATCCTCTTGACAAGTTCACAAAAATACATTAAAATAGATATGTTATAGAATGCCATACGAATGCCCTCTTCATTTTTGCCGAAAAACTTTTTTTGCGAGATGGTACCGCAGAATCGGTTGGCAGAGGATCGGGAATGCAATATGGCGCTGTGACGACCTTTTCATTCGTATCCGAATCATATTTTATCAAACAAGGAGGAAATACAGATGCATTATGTATTTTACCCCTTGGTTGCTGTGATTTGTCTCGCCATCGGCGTGCTTGGCGGTTACATCATCCGCCGGCGCATCGGCGAAGCTGCCATCGGTTCTGCGGAAGCAAAAGCGCAGTCGATCATTGAAGAAGCTGAAAAGCTCGGTGAGACAAAGAAAAAAGAGGCTCTGATTGAAGCGAAGGAGGAAATCCTCCGGAACAAGAATGAAACCGAGCGGGAACTGAAGGAACGCCGTGCGGAGATCTCCCGTCTGGAGCGCAAGAACGCCCAGAAGGAAGAAGCACTCGATCGCAAGCACGAAGCCATCGACCGCAAGGAAGAAGCTTTGAACAGAAAGATGAAAGAGAACACCGAGGCCGCAGAGGAAATCGAACGTCTCAAAGCACAGGAGATCACCGTGCTTGAGCAGCTTTCCGGTCTGACGGTCGCGGATGCAAAGAACGAGCTCGTCTCCAAAATTGAGGAAGAAGCTAAGCTCGACGCTGCAAAGCGTGTCATCGAAATCGAACAGCAGTCAAGAGAAGAAGCAGACGCAAAAGCAACAAACATCATCACACTCGCGATCCAGCGGCTTTCTGCCGATATGGTCTCCGAGGCAACCGTATCCGTCGTCAACCTTCCCAACGACGAAATGAAGGGCCGAATCATCGGTCGTGAGGGCAGAAATATCCGTACCATTGAAACGCTGACCGGTGTCGATCTGATCATCGACGATATGCCGGAGGCGATCACACTGTCCAGCTTCGACCCGATCCGCCGTGAGGTTGCACGTCTTGCTCTCGAAAAGCTCATTGCGGACGGCCGCATTCATCCCGCGCGCATTGAGGAAATGGTGGAGAAATCCCGCCGTGAAGTTGATGCCATCATCAAACAGGCCGGCGAACGTGCCGTCTTTGAGGTCGGTATTCACGGCATCAATGCCGAAATGGTTCGCCTGCTCGGCCGCCTGAAGTTCCGTACAAGCTACGGTCAGAACGTGCTCAACCACTCCATTGAGGTCGCACTCCTCTCCGGCATGATTGCCGATGAGCTCGGTGTTGATTCCGTACTTGCAAAGCGTGCAGGTCTTCTGCATGATATCGGTAAGGCGCTGACACAGGAGGTCGAAGGCTCCCACGTTCAGCTCGGTGTTGATATCGCACGCAAGTACAAGGAAAACAAGGAAGTCATTCATGCCATTGAGGCACACCACGGCGATGTTGAGCCGCAGACTCTGACTGCACTCATCGTCGATGCAGCAGACGATCTGTCCGCTGCACGCCCCGGTGCACGCCGCGAGGATCTGGAAAACTACATCAAGCGTCTGCAGAAGCTCGAGGAAATTGCCGGCAGCTTCCCGGGCGTTGACAAGACCTTTGCCATCCAGGCAGGCCGCGAAATCCGCATTATGGTCAAGCCGGAAGAGGTTTCCGACGATCGTATGGTGCTTGTCGCAAAGGACATCGTCAAGAAGATCGAGGCGGAGCTGGAATATCCCGGCCAGATCAAGGTCAGCCTGATCCGCGAAAGCCGCGCCATCGACTACGCAAAGTAATCCCATACGGCAGTCCTTTTTGTGGCTGCTGCCACAAAGAAGATCACGCAAGCAGACCCAAAGGACTGTCCCGTTCGATGACGATCATCGGACGGCAGTCCTTTACTCTTTTTTCATACCCAATTTCCGCATGAAAGGAATCCCAATGAGCCAGATCCGCATTCTCACGATCGGCGATGTCGTCGGTCCCGCAGCACTCGAGAAGTTATCCACAGCCCTGTTTCCATTGAAAAACGAATATAAAGCCGATTTCGTCGTCGTCAACGGTGAAAATGCAGCCCCCGGCAACGGCATTGATGTTCCTTCCGCCAAAACCCTGCTGTTCTCCGGCACCGATGTCATCACAACCGGCAATCATATATGGCAGAAGAAAGACATCCGTGATTTTCTCTGCGACAGCGAGCAGATCATCCGTCCCGCAAATTTTCCGCCGTCCTGTCCGGGTGCCGGATATACGGTACGCGACTGTCTTGGGTGGCGGGTGCTTGTCATCAATGTCATGGGCACCATCTACATGGAAGCGCTGGAGTCCCCGTTTGCGGCGGTTGACCGCATTTTAGAGCGGGAACGCGGACGGTACGATCTCGCCATACTTGATATCCATGCGGAGGCAACCAGCGAGAAGATCGCGCTGGGTCATTATTTCGACGGACGCATTTCCGTCATCATCGGCACGCACACACACGTCCCGACCGCCGATCTGCGCATCCTGCCGGGCGGATCCGGATACATCACCGACCTTGGCATGGTGGGACCGGAGGAAAGTGTGCTCGGTATCAAGACAGACATCATCATCGAAAAGCTCACAACCAAAATGCCGGTGCGCTTTGAGGTCGCTGACGGACCGCTCATGCTCTGCGGCGCGTGCTTTACCTTCGACACGGAGAAAAAGTGCGTAACAGAGGTACAGCAGATCATCCGGCGGTATCCGTAATTCCAAAGCCGGATGTTCCTTCGGGCGATTCATGAATCGCCCCTACAATCCATCATAACGCCTTTTTATCCACTTGAACAATTCATCAACCACCAAATTCATCTGATAGATATTCATCAAAGAAAGGAATGTATGTTATGTTTGAAAACGAAAAAATCAGTATGACCATCCTGCGCCAGAAGAACATCGCACTCATCGCACACGACTCCAAAAAGCGCGATATGATCGATTGGTGCATGAAAAACAAGAATATTCTCGAACGTCATTTTCTCTGCGGCACCGGAACGACCGCGCGCATGGTAGCTGAGGAAACCGGTCTGCCTGTCCGCGGCTACAACTCCGGTCCGCTCGGCGGCGACCAGCAGATCGGTGCGCGTATCGTTGACGGCAAGATCGACCTTGTGATCTTCTTCTCCGACCCGCTTGCGGCACAGCCTCATGACCCCGACGTCAAGGCGCTGCTCCGTATCGCGCAGGTCTATGACATCCCGATTGCCAACAACCGCGCAACGGCAGACTTCATCATCACCTCGGAATACATGAACTCCGAGTATACACACGATATCATCAATTTCCGCAAGAACATCGAAGACCGCGCGAACACGCTTTAAGATTATCATGAAATATACAACACTTTTGTTCGATTTGGACGGCACTCTGCTTGACACCCTTTCCGATCTGCATCTTGCCGTTTTTCATGCGCTGCACGCATTCAATATGCCGCAGAGGTCCTTGGACGAGGTCCGGATGATGGTCGGTAACGGCATCAAAAAACTGATTGACCGCGCAGTTCCCGACGGCACACCGCCGGAAATCACGGCAAAGGTTCTCGAAGTCTTCCGCGATTATTACAGCCAAAACAGCCGCATCAAAACGGCTCCGTATGACGGAATCCTCGCCGCCCTGAAGCTGTTATCCGGGAAAGGCTATAAAATAGCGGTCATCTCCAACAAGATTGATTCCGCTGTCAAGGAGCTGAACCGCGACTTTTTCGCAGAGTATATCCCGGTTGCCATCGGAGACAGGGAAGGGATGCGCAAAAAGCCTGCGCCGGATTCGCTCTATGAAGCGATGAAACTGCTCGGCTCGAAAAAGGAAGAATGCATCTACATCGGCGACTCCGATGTAGACATTGAAACCGCCCAAAATGCCGGAATCCCGTGCATCGGATGCGCGTGGGGCTTCCGCGGACGCGATTTTCTGCGCGTGCACGGGCTGGACGACGCATGGATTCTTGAACAGCCGACGGAGATTCCCCAATTTTTAGAAACATTGGAAGAGAAAGATATCGAATCCGTTTGAATGAACACAAAATGATCGGTACTTATTTGTGTGCATGGACAGTCGAGGACTTTGCCTATCATGACAAGTACCTTGTCACGGACAGTCGAGGACTTTGCCTATCATGACAAGTACCTTGTCATGGACAGTCGAGGACGCCTGTCCCTACATGATATTAAAACATTCTGCATTGATCAGCAAGTATTTTTTCAAAAAATTCATCAATAGAAAGGATTTTTTGCCATGAGTGAACTGTATTTCGGACGCGGAAACGCCTCCATGCGTGACGATTATCTCGATTTTATCAACCTGGTCTTCGGCTTCAACGGCAACGACCGCGATTTTCTCAAAATGTATCCGAATCTGTACAAGGCGGAATACGATCCGTGCTATAACAACTTTATCGCGCTGGAGGACGGAAAATTCCGCGCTGCCATCGGTGTATATCCGCGCACATTTTCCGTCATGGGTGAAACACTGTTATCTCACGGCATCGGCAATGTCGCAGTACATCCGTATCATCGCTCCAAGGGCTACATGATTAAGTTGATGAATATGGCGCTGGATGACATGGTCGCCGCAGGTGCGGACTTCTCCGATCTCGGCGGTCTGCGTCAGCGGTATCAGTATTTCGGATATGACAATGCCGGCTGCAACCGCGTTTTCTCGATCGGTCACACCAACATCCGCCACTGTTTCCCGAATGCCGAAGCACCGCGTGTATACATCAAGCAGATTTTTGCCGATGATCCGATGCTTGACGACGTTTATGCATTATATGAACAAAAGATCGTACACACCTGCCGTCTGCGTGAACAGCTGTATGATATCATGCGGGAAGTCTTTGTCATTCTTCGACGTGAAGATGACAGCTTCTGCGGCTTCTGCGGAGACGGTCTTTCCGGTCTGACGCTCGTTTCGGCGGATGATTTCTACGATACTGTTCGTGCATATCTGGAAAATCACGACCATATTGACATTGTTCTCCCGCCGTATGAAACCGAACTGATCGCCCTTGCTCACCGCATCTGCGGCAGCTGCAGAATCAACTCCGCTGTCAAAATCGCGGTCTTCCGCTTCCGTCGGATTCTCACCGCCTATCTGAAGCTGAAAGCAGCGACAGAAGGTCTGGTTGACGGCGTCCGTCAGTATACGGTTGAGGGAATCCGCGGTGTCGGAGGCACGACTGTCAGCGAATCCTTCCGCATTGTTGTGAAAGACGGGGCTGTCACGCTCACGGACATTGACGACGCTGCTCCCGTGACCGTGCTTCCGTACAAAGAAGCGATTCCGTTCTTCTTTGATCTCGCTGCTCCTATGCGCTGCTGTGATCCCGTGGCTTCTCAGTGGTTCCCGCTGCCGGTCAATATCGATGGATGTGACCATGTATAAGGAGATCAACTTCCATGCGTGACAACATTCCCGAACTCATCTTCCAGACCCGCGCCGATTTTCGTGTTTGGCTTTTTGATAACGCAGACTCATCCGAAGGCGTTTATCTGATCTTCGGAAAGAAGAAATCCCTCCCGACAGTCAAAGCGACGGAAGCCCTTGAGGAAGCGTTGTGCTTTGGTTGGATCGATGGTGTTATGGAAGCGATTGATGACACAAAATACCGCAAATATTTTGCACCGCGCCGTCCAAAAAGTGTCTGGTCAGTAAAGAATAAAAAGATCGTGGAATCCCTGCGTGAACGCGGACTTATGACCGATCGCGGAGAACGTATCATTTCGATTTCTGTTGAAAACGGAAAATGGGACGAACGCTCCGAGGAAAGAGAACAAGCGCTCATTGACACACTGCGCGAAAAGCTCACGACACATCCTGCGGCATTGGAAGCCTTCTGCGCGCTGCCGCCGTCAACACAGCTTGCCGAGGCGCGGTGGTATCAGAACTACAAATCTGAAGAACGCAGAGAAGCCACATTCCGTGAAATCGTGGAAAAGCTGGAACAAGGTAACACGAAAATCAAAATGTGATCATCACTTTCATACAAAAACACCGCAGATCGGAATGCAATCCGTTTCTGCGGTGTCATTATTTTTGCTTAGTTTTCTCCGAATACCGGCGTTTCCGACATGGTAAAGACCATTTCACCGCCGCCCATCATTTCTCTGACGGATACCGTAAAATCTTCACACATTTTTCCGTTGAAGCAAACAGATTTGGTGTAAATTCCGCGTCCTTCGCGGCGGATGATCAGATCCTTTTCGGGAACACCGGGAAGGTGCATCAATGTTTTTTCAAAACGGGGTGTTCCGCAGATCATAATATCAAAGCCGCTGATCGGAAACAGTCCGATGACATTCCAAAGGTAACAGGAGGACAATCCGCCGGAATCATTGTTTCCGGGAAGACCGCCGCGTCCTGTTGTAAACATCGAAACAACGCCATCATGGAGGATCTCGCAGTACATATCACGGTCAAGATAATGGACAAACGCAGGTGCTTCCATATCTGACTCATTGTTATACCCTTCAAACCGGCAGGAAACATCCTCCGGATGTGTATAACCGAAGAATCGTTTTACCAGATTCAGATAATTTTCTTTTCCATATCGTTCAATTCTCTGCGGCGTATCGGGCAGCGGACGGAAAGAATAGTTATAGCAGCTGCCTTCATAATATGCTGCTTCCGCCGGCAAAAGACCGTCATTGACATACAGATCGATATGTCGCTCTGCAACAGCTTCAAACCGGACCTTATACTCCTGTTCTCCCATTTCATCCGCAAGCTGTGCCATAGATGCATGTGCACAGGCGACATCTACCGCATGCGCCGGAGAGCAAAGCGGTGTACCATTCAGAAAATCTTCCGTATAATGAGATGCATCCTGCGCCGAAAGCGTCAGAAGCTTCTTATAATCAGCGGGAATTCCTCTGTAATAAGCGTCCGCAACTGTCATCTCTGCCAGCATTGCAGCCTGATTCAGGCAGGTATCCAACTGATCCGAAAGCATCAGACAATGCGGCATCCGTCCCTGTAATTCGCAGAATCGGCGATATGTTTCAAGAATTTTTCCGGTCATTTCGGGATACAGCGTAAACACCAGCGGAAGCTGTGTCTTGTAGATATCCCACATGGTTGAGAAATCAGCGATAAACGGCGTGTTTTCATTACCGTTCTCATAATATCCGTCTATAAATGACTCTCCCGTCATATCAGCCGGTTTGACAAGAGAATGATACAGATTGGAATAGAAGATCTCCTTTTCACGCTCATCCTCACAGGTAATTTCGATCTTCGACAGTGCACGGTTCCAGGTTTCATATGCAGAAGCAGCAATTTCATCAAATTCCCGTTTTTCTGCCGCAAGACTTGCAAGTGCCTGTTCCATGCTTCTGTTTGAAGCTGCAAGCTTCACATGATGAATCCCGCCCGTACTGTAATGAAAACATCCGACCGTCGGTGTATGACTGAATTCCGTACGTTCGATTTCCTTGATTCCGTCCGCACGTTCGCCGATATAGGCATCGTCTGCTTCATCGCTGACAACGACAAAAAACCACGGGATTCCGCGGAGGATTACCTCAGCACGGAGCTCATTTGCAGATACTGCATATACCTTACCGCGTGATACCTCCTTTGGGTCCGGCTGATACAATCCGTCATGCGTAAAGTTGATCGCAATATTGGTATCATCGTCTCCAACGGTATACCGATGCATCACCGCATACTCCGATACCGTACATTCCATTCCGAATCCGGGAATCTTGCAGGAATAATAACCGGGACGCGCCTGTTCATCGAGGACCTTTCTCATGGAAAAATCAGGCGTTCCGCCGCTTCCGGGTGACGTCAGAGCATAGTTATAGTAAACACCGATCGTTCCGGTACCGCTCTGATGAAAATGGGAAAGTCCGACAAAAGGCATTTCATCAAACAAGTAATTGATCGGACCGCCGCAGTTCACACTATGCTTTCCGTAACCGGTCGGATAGCCGGTTGAATGCAGACAGCATGAATATTTTCCGAACGGCAGCTGTGCTCCGGGATGCGTATTTCCGCAGATCGCCTTAATGAAGTACCATGTTTTCGCGCTCCCCTGCGGTGTCGGAAGATCGATCTCTCCGTTTCCCTGAAATACATTGACATGTGAACAAAAATCGTACATCATAACCACCATAGCTTTCATTTACATTTTTTGATCAATGCAGACCGGTCCGGCATCGCAAATACGCTGCAGCAAAACCGGTGTAAAAAAAGGATTCTGCCATTCCGTTCTTTCTCAAAGCAGCAAAGTGCCGCCGCAATCGTTTCATGCAGCAGCACTTCTTTTCATCATTCGTTCGGATCGATAAATCCGGCATAGCTCTTCAGGTAATCAATGCCGCTCCACAGCGTCATGATGCCCATGAAGCAGACGGTGATCCACGATGCGATGCTGCCGTCCCAGATGATCGGCTCGAGGATCATAACGAGAATTGCGACGATCTGCGACACGGTCTTGACCTTGCCGAGCCAGCTTGCAGCAACGACGATCTTCTGCTCGGACGATGCTACAAGCAGACGCAGGGACGTGATGGCAAGCTCACGCAGAATGACGACCAGCGTCACCCATACGAGCACCGCACGCACCGATGCATACATATCAGACGCACACATCACAACCAGCATACCAATGACCATGAATTTGTCTGCAAGCGGATCCATAAACTTGCCGAAGTTGGTGATCAGATTGTATTTTCTCGCAATTTTGCCGTCGAGCATATCGGTCAGCGCCGTCAGTACAAACAGCACAGCCGCAATGATTCTTGCGACGGTTTCTCCGCCGATCGGATACAGAATGAATACCATTGCAATCGGTGCCATAATGACACGCAGAAGCGTCAGCTTATTCGGTAAATTCATAACCTTTCCTCACTTTCCCATCGGTTCAGCGATTTCCCTGTACTGCCGCGCCGACCAGATCATAGTCGTCATAGCAGTCGGAAATCTTGACAAGTACAAACTGTCCTTCCTTGAAGCGGGTCTTGCCAAGCTCATTGGAGAAGAATACCTTGCCGTCGATGTCATATGCATCGGCGTAGGTTCTGCCGAAGTAATTTTCGGATACGGGGTCAAAGCCCTCGACCATGACAGTGACGATCTTGCCGACCATCGCCTCCGCCTTCGCACGGCTTCTGTCCGCCTGCTCACGCATCAGAATATCGAGGCGATCCTGCTTGACCTGTTCGTCAATCTGATCTTCAAAGTCGTAAGCCGGCGTATCCTCCTCGCGGGAATATGCAAACACGCCGACGCGGTCGAAGTCGAGCTTCTTTGCGCCCTCACAGAGGATCGTGAAGTCCTCCTCCGTCTCCCCCGGGAAGCCGACAATGAAGGTGGAACGGATGACCATGCCCGGCACGGTACGCAGACGCGCAACGGCATCCTCAATGGTTTCTCGATTGCCCTTGCGGTTCATACGGCGCAGAATCTTGTCGGAGAGGTGCTGGACCGGCAGGTCGATATACTTGACAAGCCGTGCATTGGTTCTGAATTCCTCAACCAGTGCATCGGAAATCTTGTCGGGATAGCAGTAAAGAATCCGAATCCACGGAATGTTCGTCTCCGCGGTGATCTTCTGAATCAGCTCAACGAGCTTGTCTTCACCGTAGATGTCACGTCCGTAAGCCGTCGTATCCTGCGCGATGAGAACCAGCTCTCTTGCGCCGATGTTCTCCATATCCTTTGCCTCTGCAATCAGCTCCTCCATCGGACGGGAATGGAGTCCGCCGCGGATGCCGGGGATGGCGCAGTAGGTACAGCGGTTGTCGCAGCCCTCTGCGATCTTGAGATATGCAAGGTATTCGGGGGTGGTGACAACACGGTCGCATGCGGTCTCCATCTTTGCAATGTCCTCAAAGGAGGCATACTGACGCTTGCGCTCAACGGCTTCAATGGCATCGACGATTTTGTGAAGCGAGCCGACACCGATCAGCGCATCGACCTCCGGCAGCTCCTCAAAGACCTGCTCACGGTAACGCTGTGCCAGACAGCCGGTCACAATGATGCCCTTTAAGTTTGCGTTCTTCTTCAGCCATGCTTCATCAAGGATATTGTCGATGGCTTCCTGCTTTGCGCTTTCGATGAACGCGCAGGTATTGATGATGACAATATCGGCTTCTGTGTCATCGGGCGTGACTTCGTATCCCGCCTTGACAACGTCAGCCAGCATAACCTCGGTGTCCACCTGATTTTTCGGACAGCCGAGGGAAATAAATCCGATTTTCGATTTCTTTTTCATGTTTTTACTGCTTTCTATTAGTTTGGGAAATAGGAATGGATAGGAATCGATGACATTGAAAAATGATGCACACAAGGCTCCCTCCCCGAGGGAGGCTTATTCCTAAAAATCGTCCACGGTATCCATCTGCACCGCTTTCAGCGCGCGGTTGATCTCATCCATGGAAAATCCGTATCGCAGCAGAGATGACACCTGCTTTTTCTTCTTTTCGGGCGTGGAAAATGCATCAGCTCCAAGTTTTTTCACGCGTTCCGTGGCAGCCGCATCAAAGTCAAGCTCCGCCGCACAATCCTCAAACACCGCATTGACCGTTTCCTCGGAAAATCCCTTGTTGTAGACCTCCTGCCGGATGCGGCGCAGACCGTATTTTTTCCGCTCACAGAGCTGTTCCATCAAACGGCGCAGATGATCTTCCTCATTGATGTAGTGTTTTTCCACACAGAAGCGCACAGCCTCTGCCGCAGCTTCTCTGGAAAACCCCTTCTGCCGCAGCTTTTCGCTGAGTTTTTTTGAGGTATTGTCGCCGAATGCAAGGAATGACACAGCTTTGATCGCGGCACCCGAGCATTCCTCCGCAAATTCCAGCGCCTCGAATTTTTCCGCACCGAGGAAGTCACCGACGGAAGGCAAAATCCCGGAAAAAACCGGATTTTTGAGAAAATATCGGAACACAGAAAAGGTTCTGATCTCCTCATGCTGTCCGGTCGACAGTTTGACTGTAATCAGAAATTTTCCGCGGCTTCCCTCGGATGCCTGTACGTCGGTTACTGTGATCAGAATCATGGTTAAATATCAGTCGCCGTCGATGTCGGTGAGCTTGATGGAAAAGTCGCCGTCATCATCATCTTCTTCCTCAGATGCGTCGAAGAGTTCATCTTCTTCATCCTCATCGTCATCTGCTTCTTCACGGAAGAGATCCTCGTTCTTCATGCTCTTGATCTTGTCTTCGATCTCCTTCATCAGATCAGGATTATCTTCGATGAACTTGCGTGCATTTTCCTTACCCTGACCGATACGCTCGCCGTTATAAGAGAACCAGGAGCCGCTCTTCTGGACAACCTCCAACGCCGTTGCAATCTCAATGATCTCGGACGATTTGGAAATGCCTTTACCGTACAGAATATCAAATTCCGCGATACGGAAGGGCGGTGCAACCTTGTTCTTGACGATCTTGACCTTGACATGGTTGCCGTATGCTTCGTCGCCGTTCTTCAGATTTTCCGTCTTTCTGACATCCATTCTGACAGATGCATAGAACTTCAGCGCCTTACCGCCGGTGGTAACCTCAGGGTTGCCGTACATGACGCCGACCTTTTCACGGAGCTGGTTGATGAAGATGACAACACAGTTGGTCTTCGCAATCGCACCTGCGAGCTTACGGAGCGCCTGGCTCATCAGTCTTGCCTGCAGACCGACATGGGATGCACCCATATCGCCGTCGATTTCCTGCTGCGGAACGAGCGCCGCGACAGAGTCGACGACAACGACGTCAATCGCGCCGGAGCGGACGAGGGCATCTGTGATTTCCAGTGCATCTTCACCGCAGTCGGGCTGGGAGACGAGCAGGTCGTTGATATTGACACCGAGTGCCTTTGCATATAAGGGATCGAGCGCGTGTTCCGCGTCGATGAATGCCGCCTCACCGCCCATCTTCTGGGTTTCGGCGATGATATGCAGAGCAACGGTCGTCTTACCGGAGGATTCCGGACCGTAGATTTCGACGATACGTCCTCTCGGAACACCGCCGATACCAAGCGCCAGGTCCAGCGTCAAGGAACCGGTCGGGATCGCCTGTACATTCATATTGACATTGTCGCCAAGACGCATGATGCTGCCGGCACCCTTTGCCTTTTTGATCTGGGAAATCGCGGTATCAAGCGCTTTTCTTTTTTCGTCGGGATTTTCAATCGCGGTGACGGTTTCGGGCTTTTTGCTCTTTGTTGCCATGTTGTATATTCTCCTCTTATTTCAGAAAATTCATTACAGATGTTTGATATCACAGGAACATTTATTCCTGCAACATCATTATACAGCATTTTTGACTGTCATGCAAGAGGTATTCCGAAATTGCTTCTTTTTTTACAATTCTTTCATGTTTTGTTCGGCGATATTGTGAAAAAATCAGATATCGTCCTCGTCGCCTGATTCTTCGGTTTCCAGTTCCAGAAGCTCGATTTCCTCATCTTCTGCCGCAGAAACCGCGATTTCGGGCAGTTCCGGTTCATCGGCAATCAGCTCTGCATTCTGTTCCGCTTCTTTTGCAGCCTGCTCTTCATCCTTGACAGCAGCGAAGTTGACGACGTGTGCACCGTCGGATGTGCGCATGACGATGACACCCTGCGACGGTCTGCCGCAGACACGGATATCGGAAACAGGCGTACGAATCATCGTACCCTCGTTTGTAATCATCATGACATCATCTTCCATAGAAACAGCCGCGATACCGCACAGAAGTCCGGTCTTCTCGGTGATGGCATGGCAGACGATACCCTTACCGCCTCTGCCGTGTCTGGAATATTCGTCAAACGGCGTGAGCTTG
This sequence comes from Clostridia bacterium, assembly GCA_017455975.1. GTDB lineage: Bacteria > Bacillota > Clostridia > Oscillospirales > CAG-272 > RGIG3925. The sequence goes on from JAFTLK010000039.1 coordinate 41,169, forward strand.
CCGTAGCCGTTTTCGGTGATGGACAGAAGCATTGCATTCTCACGGACAACCGCCGCACCGGTGATATAGTCACCATCGGCAAGCGTCATGCCGCGGACACCTCTGGCACCGCGTCCCATGACACGCGCCTGATCCTCGCGGAAGCGGATCGCCTGACCGTTGTGCGATGCAAGAATGACTTCATCCTCACCGCAGGTCTTGCAGACAAAGTCAAGCGAGTCGCCCTCGTCAAGATCGACCGCGATCTTACCGCCGCGTCTCTGGTATTCAAATTCCTTGACCGCGACACGCTTGATAACACCGTGTCTCGTTGCCATCATCAGATACTCATCTTCATTGAATGCGGGCAGATCGATGATTGCAGTTACCTTTTCGCCCTCGGACAGCTCCAGCACGTTGACGACGCTGGTACCCTTGGCAGTACGTCCTGCCTCGGGAATCTGGTATGCCTTGCGTACGTACACACGTCCGAGATTGGTGAACATGAGCAGGAATGCGTGGCTGGGCACGATATGGACATCGTCTACCACGTCTTCTTCCTTGGTCGTCATACCGATGATACCCTTACCGCCGCGCTTCTGTGCAACATAGGTATCTGCCGGCTGACGCTTGATATAACCGGACTGCGTCATCGTGATGACACAGGTATGGCGCTCAATGAGGTCCTCGAGGACGATCTCGTTTTCTGCGGCGACAATCTCGGTTCTGCGTTCGTCTGCATACTTGCGCTTGATTTCGAGCATTTCATCCTTGATGATCTGGTGGATGCGTCCCTCGCTTGACAGAATGTCGCGCAGCTCCTGAATGAGTGCTTCCTTTTCCTTCAGTTCGTCCTGAATCTTGATGCGTTCCAGACCGGCCAGCTTACCGAGCGTCATATCGACGATCGCCTGTGCCTGCGGATCGGTCAGATTGAATGTATCCATCAGGGCGACCTTGGCATCGTTTACCGATGCATTGGAACGGATGATGCGGATGACCTCATCAATGTTCTCAATGGCGATCATCTGACCTTCGAGGATATGTGCACGGTTGAGTGCCTTATCCAGGTCGAAGCGGACACGGCGTTCGATGACCGTTTCCTGATGCTTGATATAGTGATGCAGAATCTGCGGCAGGGAGAGGCACTTCGGCTCGCCGTTCACCAGCGCAATCATATTGACCGCAAACGTATCCTGCAGCTGGGTGTATTTATAGAACTGGTTCAGAATGACCTGACCGTTGGCATCGCGGCGGTATTCAATGACGATGCGCATACCGGCACGTCCGGATTCGTCGCGCATATCGGTGACACCGTCAATGCGCTTGTCGTTGACGAGATCTGCCATCGACTTGATGAGCATGGACTTATTGACGGCATACGGAATTTCGGTGATGATGATGCGGTGGTGTTCCTCGTCAATTTCCGCCTTGGAGCGCACCATAACGTGTCCCTTACCGGTCGTATACGCCTGCAGAATGCCCTGCGTGCCGTAAATGGTCGCATACGTCGGGAAGTCCGGACCCTTGATATACTGCATGATATCGGAAACCGTCGCGTCGGGATGCTCCATGTAGTAAATCGTACCGTCGATGACCTCGCCGAGGTTATGCGGCGGGATGTTGGTCGCCATACCGACGGCAATACCGACCGAGCCGTTGACTAAGAGGTTGGGGAAGCGTGCGGGCAGGACATCGGGTTCCTTTAACTTGTTATCGAAGTTCGGGGAGAACGGAACGACGTCCTTTTCGATGTTTTCCAGCATCTCATTGGAGATTTTCGCCATTCTCGCTTCCGTATAACGGTATGCAGCGGCACCGTCACCGTCGACGTTACCGAAGTTACCGTGACCTTCAATCAGCGGATAGCGCATCGAGAAGTCCTGCGCCATACGAACCATCGTATCGTAAACCGCGACGTCACCGTGCGGATGGTACCGACCGAGCACGTTACCGACGGTCGTTGCCGACTTGCGGAACGGCTTGTCGGAGGTCAGATGATCCTCGTACATCGCATACAGAATGCGTCTGTGGACAGGCTTCAGACCGTCTCGGACGTCCGGCAATGCACGCGCGACGATGACGCTCATCGAGTATTCGATGAACGATTTTTTCACTTCCGTATCCATGCGGATCGGAAGAATTTTCTGATTCTCAAAGATAATTTCCTTTGACAATTCGGGTTTTGCTTTTTTTGCCATTTTTCTATCCTATCCTTTTTCGGTATCTCACTGCTGTGAATACCGATTATATATCAAGTTTCTCGGCATGAACGAGATCGACAAAGCGCATCATGCCGTTTTTGTCGGGCATATGGGTTCCTGCAAGCTCCACCTTCGCGGCAGCCGCCGACGATGCGAAGCACAGCGCGGACTCGATATCGTGTCCGTTCTTTTCGTATGCGAATACAAACGATGCAAGGAACGTATCCCCGGCACCGGTAAAGCCGCGCAGGGTCACATGCGGTGCATTGACGTAGTACGCGCCCTCCTCGCCCGTGAACACAGCACCGTCCGCGCCGAGCGTACACAGGACATTGGAGCCGTACTGCGCACAGATGCGGCGGGATGCCTTTGCGGCGGCAACCGCCTTTTCCTTTGCGTCACGCCCGGTGATCTCATAGCCGATCAGCTCCGACAGCTCATGGGCATTGGGCTTGATGAGCCACGGGGAGCCTTCCAGTCCTGTCTTCAGCGCCTCGCCGTCCGCGTCGAGAATGAAGCGCACCGGGCTGTCTGCAAACATGGAAATGATCTCACGGTAAAGCCCACGGTCAAGCCCTGCCGGAATACTGCCGCCGGCAAAGAGAATACCGTCCTCGCCATCCCGTTCACATTCTGCAAGGAAGTCTGTCAGCTGTTTTTTCAGAGCAGCATATTCGCCGTCGAGAATCGGTCCTCCGGCTTCATTTGCCTCGGTGCAGACGCCGTCCGCATCGATGAGCTTGATGCACATGCGGGTATCGCAGGACGTTTCGGTAAATACCGCCCGGATGTCCTCCCGTTCAAGCAGGGAATGCAGCAGTGCGCCCGTTTCGCCGCCGGAAAACCCATAGGCTGATGCGCGGATGCCGAGTCTGCGGTAAATGCGCGCGACGTTGATGCCCTTGCCGCCGGCATTGATCATGGCATACGCGGCACGGTTGAGTTCTCCCGTCTGAAAAGCACTATTGAAATACAGGGTTTTATCAATACAGGGATTGAGTGTCAATGTTGCGATTTTCATTGGCAATCCCCGTTAAATATCGAGATTCGTTGCAAACTTTGCGTTTGCTTCGATGAACGCGCGTCTGGGCTCGACTTTGTCGCCCATCAGCACGGAGAAAGTTTCGTCGCAAGCCAGCGCGTCTTCAATGTTGACCTCGAGAATCGTTCTGCGCTCGGGGTCCATGGTTGTCTCCCACAGCTGATCGGGGTCCATTTCACCAAGACCCTTATAGCGCTCTGCTTCCGCGTTTCCGCCGAGCTTGGCGATGCATTCGTCGCGCTCCTCATCGGAGAACGCATACAGCTGGTTCTTGCCCTTGTAGACCTTGTAAAGCGGCGGCTGAGCAAGGAAAATGTGTCCTTCCTCGATGAGACGTCTCATATGACGGAAGAAGAACGTCAGAAGCAGGATACGGATATGCGAACCGTCGACGTCGGCATCGGCCATGATGACGATCTTGCCGTAACGGAGCTTCGTAATATCAAATTCATCACCGATACCGCAGCCGAGCGCCTGAATGATCGGTGTGAGGGACGGGTTGGAATAGACCTTGTCAAGGCGGGTCTTTTCAACGTTGAGAACCTTACCGCGAAGCGGCAGGATCGCCTGAAAGCGGGAGTCGCGGCAGTCCTTTGCGGAACCGCCTGCGGAGTCACCCTCTACCAGATACAGCTCTGTCAGCTCGACGTTGCGTTCGTGACAGTCTGCGAGCTTGCCGGGCAAGGTAGAGGAGCCGAGGACGCTCTTGCGGCGTGTCTGCTCTCTTGCCTTGCGTGCGGCCTCTCTTGCGCGTGCGGCTTCCAGCGACTTTTCGAGGATGGACTTTGCTGCCGCGGGATTTTCGTCAAAATATTCTTCCAGCTTCTGTTTTACAATGGAATCGACAAAGGTTCTGACCTCGGAGTTGCCGAGCTTTGCCTTGGTCTGGCTTTCAAACTGCGCATCGGGCAGCTTGACGGAAACCACGGCACAGATACCCTCGCGTGCATCCTCGCCCTTCAGATTGTCATCCGAGGTCTTCAAGATGCCCTTCTTGCGTCCGTAGTCATTGAAGGCTTTGGTCAGCGCGGACTTGAAGCCAGCATCATGCGTACCGCCCTCGACTGTCGCCATGTTATTTGCAAACGTATAAATGGTTTCGGTATAGCTGTCGTTGTACTGCAGCGCAACCTCTGCCGTCATATCTCCCTTTTCTCCGCGGACATAAATGACCTCCGGATGAATCGGGTCTGCGTGCTTGGTCGCGTTCAGATATTCTACGAAGGACTTCAGACCGCCTTCATAGCACAGATCATCCTCGATGATCTCCTCTCCGCGCAGATCGTGCAGACGGATGCGGACACCGGCATTGAGGAACGCCTGCTCACGCATTCTGACAAGCACCGTTTCATAATTAAAATGCACGGTTTCAAAAATCTCCGCGTCAGGCTTGAAGCGCACGTACAGACCGTGCTTGCCTGCAGCATCTCCCTCACACTTAAAGGGAACATCGACCTTACCGCGGGCAAAACGCTCGGTATAGCGCATCCCCTCGTTGCAGTTTTCAAGCTCCACCCATTCGGACAGCGCGTTGACAACAGACGCGCCGACACCGTGCAGACCGCCGGAGATCTTATAACCGGAGCCGCCGAACTTACCGCCCGCGTGCAGAACCGTGAAAACGACCTCCAGCGTCGGGATGCCCATCTTCTGATGGATACCGCCCGGAACACCGCGTCCGTCGTCCTGAACTGCCACGCTGCCATCGGGCATGAACGTGACATCGATGGTGGAGCAGGCACCGGCCATAGCCTCGTCAATGGCATTGTCCACGATCTCATAAATGAGATGGTGAAGACCGCCCTCGGAGGTTGTACCGATATACATACCGGGACGCTTTCTGACCGCCTCCAGACCCTCCAGAACCTGTATTTGGTTATCGTCGTATACGGGATTTTTGATTTCTTCAGACATTGCGATTCTATCCTTTTCTTTTTTTGCTTGGTGATTGATATAGGGGAAAACAGAATTTTTTATTTGGGATATTGATTACGGTTGACATCATTCCCATTTTGGGAAGGTCAATCCGTGCGAACCGTTACCGTATTCTCCAACCGAAACTGCCATCAATTTCTCAATTGAATCCTCCCTCGCGTCCAACCAGTGTGGACGGTGAAAACTGAGAAAGCACGACTCCGGTTTCTTCCGGTTCTTTTTCTTTCATTCCCGGCTTTAAGCGCCGTTTTTCGGCAATGATAACAAACGATTTCGGAAGCTCATCGCCTGCGATGCTGACCTCACCGCGCTTCTGCGCTGTGTTCAGAAATTTCTTTGTCACGGGAGACACGGTCGCGGTGTCCATATCGAAGATGCCGAGGATGTTCTCCGTCGGCACGGACATACCGGCACCGAGGGACAACCGACGCCAGCGCTCCGACATGCCCCCCGCCTCACAGGAAAACAGCCGCTTCATTCCTCTTCCGCCTCCTGTTCCTCCTGCCCCTGTCCGGGATGCAGTACGGGACATGCCATTTCATAGCAGCCCTCGTCGACATGAATCATATTGACATCCATGCCGGAGAACAGCGATTCATTGCACGAAGTCATGATGACCTGACGTCCGCCGAGCCGCTGCATCAGATACTGCTGACGTCTTGAATCAAGCTCACTCAATACATCATCAAAGAGGAACACGGGATATTCACCGGTGGCAGCACGGGAAAGCTCACCCTCACCAAGCTTCATGGCAAGGGCAATGGAGCGATCCTGTCCCTGACTGGCATACAGCTTCGCCTCACGCCCGTCAAGGGTGATCTGAATGTCATCTCTGTGGCATCCGTGCAGGGTTGTCTGTGCGGCAAATTCTCTGTGTGCATAAGACATGCACTTTTCGTAGAATGCCCGTGAGATATCCGCGCCGTTCTCGCCGTAAAGGTCCGGCTGTGCATCACACTGGTAGGAAAGTGACGCATGCTCGCGGCCGCAGGTCATATCTTCAAGAAATCCGCCGACCGAGGTATCAAGAAGCTTTATATATTTCATGCGCGTCAGCACGATGCGTGTATTCAGCTCCGCCATCTGTACAGTCAGAACATCAAGCAGCGGCATCCGTGAACGCTCGTCCCTGTCTTCCTGCTTGAGCAGCGCATTGCGCTGCTTAAGGACCGACGCATAATCGGTCAGCGCCGCAAGGTATGCAGGCCGCAGCTGGCTGATGGCCGCATCGAGAAACGACCGCCGCAGAGCAGGCGCCCCTTTGATCATGGCAAGGTGCTCCGGGCAGAACAGAACGCCGTGAAACGTTCCGACAAAGTCTGCAGACTTTCGTATTGCCACGCCGTTTTTCTTCATCTGACGGCTCTTTGCTCGGAACAGCTGCAAGGACAGCTGCTGCTCCCGCCGCGCATCGGTAAAGCACAGCTCCAGCCCGCCGCTGTCCGCGCCGAAGCGCAGAAGCTCTCTGTCATGCACGCCGCGGAAGGACTTCCCGCAGGCAAAGCAGTAGATCCCCTCAAGCGCATTGGTCTTGCCCTGCGCATTGTTGCCCCACAGAATGTTGACCCCCGGGGAGAAGACAAGCTCTGCCTGCTCGATGTTGCGGAAATTCCGGTAGGTAATGGTATTGACGTTCATCTGCGGCCGTGATCACTCTCTGAGGTGACACGGCACTGCGAGGTGCGTGTACTTTTCGGAAATCACGCCGGTGTTTTCTTTTTTCTTTTCGAAGGATGCGATTTCATCCTCGGTCAGCTTTTCCTCATCCGCCGTAATGACCATGGAGACAAGCGGGCTGACAAGTGCAAGCTTGATATATTCTGTGTCACATGCGCGCAGAGCATCGAGCAGGTAACGGCAGTTGAAGCCGATCTTCAGATCGGGACCGGTCTTCTCAACCGGAATCTCATCGTTGACAGTTCCGTTGACAGAGACGGCAGATACACGAAGCACCTGATCCTCGAATGTGAACTTGACAGAGCTCTTGGTCTGTCCCGCTCCCTTTTCTTCGGTCACGAGCGATGCTCTCTCAAGAGACTCACGCAGAGCATCACACGGCAGGGATGCAAACGTTGCAGGGCTCTTGGGGATGAACTTTTCATAATTGACATATTCTGCATCGATCAGACGTGAGAAGAAGCAGATGTTGTCCATGGTGAACATGATATGCTTGCCGGTTGCCCGGATGGAAACGAGACTTGTGTCGTCGTGCAGCATTTTGAGCAGCTCGGAGACGGTCTTGCCGGGAACGATGATGGCGATGTCCAGCTCTTCCTCGCCGATGTTGTTTTCAAACTTCATTTCCTTTTCGCAGACCGCCAGACGGAAGGAGTCGGAGGAAACGAGCGTCAGCTTGTTGTCGCGGATCTTGAAGAAGATACCGTTGAGCGCAGGTCTGGGTTCATTGACAGCGACTGCATACAGGGTCTTTGTCATGGCATCGCGCAGCTCACACTGCGGCATTGTGAAGCCCCAGTCACCGTCCAGAGACGGCATGTTCGGAAATTCCTCGCCGGGCATTGCATTGATGGTGAATTCGCTCTTGCCGCTGGTGATGCGCGCACGCATCTTTTCACCGACTTCAATGCGGATATCCTCCGGCATGGAGCGGATGATCTGGTTCAGCTTCTGACCGTTGATGATGTAGGAGCCGGGTTCTTCAACACGGCCCTGCAGTGTGCAGCGGATCCCTTTTTCAAGGTCAAAGGAATTGAGAATACAGGTACCGTCTGCCTCAGCTGTAATGCAGATGCCTTCAATGGATGTGATTGTGTTCTTGTTGGATACCGCAGACATGGCAGGTGTTACTGCGGCGCTCAGAATTTCTTTATCAAATGTGACGATCATGGATGGTTTCTCCTTTTTGTCGGTGGTATGATAAGATCGGATATTGTGTTTGGGTTATTGTTCTTTTGTTTGATTCAAATCTTTGTATCGGGGCTAAAATCGGACAAACCAACAATCAACAACCATACAGCCCCCTGTCAGAGTGCTTCCGCGCAAGCGGAAGACAAGAATAAGATAAGAATAAAGGGGAGTAGCAGCAGTAGCCGCAGTAGGGTCCTGTGGATTTGTGGAAAGTCGATTTTATCCCGGATTATCTGGATTTTTTTGCCTTGTCGTAACTGGAAAGCTGTGTTTTTACGCACCGGGAACCTGTTGGAAAGGCATTTGTTCTTCACATGGATTTTTTTGCTGTTCTGAAATCAGACGGATGTGTTGATAAGCTTGGGAAAATCCCGGAAAACCACCTGTCAGGATCTTGAAAATTTGTGGAAAACAAAATGCCCGGGTGTTGAATGTGTTGGAATTATTTTTCCACAGGCTGTGTGTAATTCTGTGGAAAACAAATCGTACTTTTGCGTTTTTTGCTTGAAAACATCTGACGGCACAGGAAAAATCAGGTGTGGAAAAGATGTGAAAAACGCTCTGAAAGCTGTTGAAAAGGGAGATGTTTTTCCCAAAAATTCCTTGTAAGCTGTTGAAAAGCTGTTATTGATTGGTAATTTCCTTGATCAGATCGTCGATGTCATTTTCAAGCGATGCATCCTCACGGATCTTTGCCTGGATAGTTTCGACGGAAGAAAGGATCGTTGTATGGTCACGGTTAAAGACGCGGCCGAGGGACGGCAGGGAAAGATCCGTGACGTTGCGCATGATGTATATGCTGACGTGACGCGCCTGTGCAATCTCTCTTGTTCTGCGCTTTCCCCGGATGTCCTCGATTGTGACGCCGTATTTGCGGGCGACCGCATTGAGGATCTTGTCCTGCGTGACCTTGACCGGTTCCGCACCCGATATGACATCCGCGATGTTCTCGCGTGCCATATCGATGGTGATCGGGCGCTTTGCAAGGTTGGAATATGCGCCGAGACGGCGGATGACGCCCTCCAGCTGACGGATGTTGCTGCGCAGGTTTTCACCGAGGAAGTTGAGCACATCGATCGGTACTTCAACCCCCATATCGAGTGCTTTCTTGCGGAGGATGGCGATACGCAGCTCCAGATCCGGCGGCTGAATATCGGCGATCAAGCCCCATTCAAAGCGGCTCTTGAGACGGTCCTCGAGTGTCTTGATTTCTTTTGGCGGACGGTCGGAGGTCAGAATGATCTGTTTCTTTGCCTCGTACAGCTCGTTGAACGTGTTAAAGAATTCTTCCTGTGTTGATGTCTTACCTGCAATGAATTGGACGTCATCGATGAGGAATACGTCTGCCTGACGGTATTTTGCGCGGAACTGTGCCATGTACTGCGGAGAGATGGACAGCGATTCGATCAGTTGGTTGGTAAAAGTCTCACCCTTGACATAGACGATATTTGCGTCCGGCTTGTTTTCGCGGATGCGGTTGGTGATTGCGTAAAGCAGATGCGTTTTGCCAAGACCGGAGGGCCCGTGAATGAACAGGGGGTTATAAGCGATGGCGGGAGAATTTGCGACCGCGATGCAGGCTGCGTGGGCAAATTTATTGGAGCTGCCGACAATGAAGTTGTCGAATGTATAATCGCTGTTCTGGAACGGTTCTGTTTGCGAAAGGGAGAGGTGTGCATTTTGCTCCTGCGCGGTGCGCGATTCGGCGGATGCCGGTGCCGCTTCGCGGTTGGTTTGGGGCGCGGCGGTTTCTGCGGTTTTGGGTGTATTGGCTGTGGGGGAGGCAGATGAGGTATCGACGGTCGTTTCTGCCGGGGCATCGTTTTCGGCGGCGTATTTTGCGCACAGGACCTCGCCTGTCATGCCCATGCCGACATCGTGCTGCAGCTGTGCACGGTCGATGACGGCTGTTTCGTCAGAGAGGATACAGACCTCAACGGGAAAGCCGAGCGCACTTTCAAAGGTTTGTTCCAGTGTTTCTTTATAGCGGTTGATGATGATCTTTTTCTTGATATTGCTTTCCGCGATGATCACGGCTGTGGTGTCGCTGAATGCGGCGAGCTCCAGCGGATTGAACCACAGATTCATGATGGTAGAGGTGAACTGTTCCGAGAGCGCCTTTAGTACAGGCTCCCAGATGTCATGAAACTCCTGCATGTGACATCTCCTTTTGTTGACTTCTTAATTATAATATACCTATGATATATTATACCACAAACCGCGTGATTTTTCAAGGAAAATCGCAAAATAATCAAAGAAAAAACAAGACAAAAAACGCCGTGAAAACACCCTTTTTACAGGCATTTTCACGGCGTTTCGTATGCTGTTGTCAGTTGTAGTTTCTGTAGCAGGAAATGACCTTGCCGAGCAGGATGACTTCCTCGACGAGGATGGGATCCATTGTGCTGTTGCGCGGCTGGAGACGGTAATGTCCCTCTTCCTTGTAGAATTCCTTGCATGTGGCCTCGTCGCCGACGAGTGCGATGACGATATCGCCGTTGCGTGCGTAAGAGGTGCGTTCGACGATGACGGTATCCCCGTTCATGATGCCGGCTTCGATCATGCTCTCACCCTTGATGATAAGTGCGAACAGATTGTCGATGTTGTAGCGTCTCTTGTTGACGTGGTAATCGACATACCCCTCAAAGTTTTCGGTTGCGAGGATCGGCTGACCTGCTGCCACGCGGCCGAGCAGCGGAATGTGATCGGCGGTGTCATGCTCTGCCTTTTCAATGCGGAGCGTTCTGGACTTGCCGGATTCCTTCTGAATATAACCCTTTGCTTCGAGTCTGCCGATATAATGATGGACGGTCGAGGTGCTCTTCATATCGACGGCAGCGGCGATGTCACGGACGGATGGGGAATAGCCTTCGCGGCGGATGGTGTCTACGATATAATCATAAACCAGTTGTTCTTTTGGGGTTAATTTTTCCATATTGTACTCCTTTTGAAAGTGATTTGAGATGTTGGGAACGAAATGCAAACAAATTTTCTTTGTGTGTTTATTATACCATATTCTTTCTGAAAATGCAAACCAATGTTCCGATAAATATGTGAATAATTTGTAAATTTTAAGAGGTTTATGTTCGGAAACGGATTTATGGGTTCATGAAAATGATGTATTGTATAGAAAACGGGAATGATTTTCCAACAACCTGTGGAAAACAATGAGACCGCTGCAATTCTTCACAGCGGTCCCGGGTTATAAATATATTGGAGTGTCTGTTTGGGCGAATCATGTACCCGCTGATGTGTCGTCTGCGGCTTCTTCTTCGCCGCCGATATCACGGACCAGCACACCGTCCTTGAAGTTGCCCTCGACCGTGCGGCCGGAGGCAAAGCGATAAGTACCGGATCCGTTCATTTCGTTGTCCTCGAAGGTACCGATGTACTCGTCGCCGTTGGCCCAGGTGTAAGTCCCCTGACCTGTGCGTGCATCGGCAACGAAAGAACCGGAGTAAACGTCACCGTTGGCAAAACGGTAAGTGCCGGTGCCGTCCTTCAGCTCGTTTTTATATTCTCCCGTATAGGAGGAGCCGTCGCTCCAGAGATAGACGCCCCAGCCCTCTTTTTTGTCATTGACGAAATCACCGGTATACGTGCTCTTATCAAACCAGGTGTACACACCCTGTCCGTTCTTCATGCCGTCTGCGAACGAACCTTCATAGGTATCGCCGTTGGCGTAGGAGAATTTGCCCTCGCCGGAAATCACGCCGTCGACGAATGTGCCCTCGTAGACATCGCCCGTGTTGTATTCAAGCTTGCCCTTGCCGTCCATGCGCAGGGAGGTGCTGAGCGAGCCTGTATAAACATCACCGTTGGAGAATGTGACCTTGTTGTTGAGCATATCGACGGTCGCTGTCGTGCCGTCGGAGTAGTAAAGCTCACCCTTATACGGGCTGCCCTCACTGTCGACCGTGCCGAAGAACTTGACGTAACCGCCGATCTCGGTGTTCAGCTTGATATAGCGCAGACCGGAGGCATAGATTGCGGCAAAGACCAGAATGACACAGATGAGTGCCGCAATGAAGGTGATAAACAGAATTTGTGCGGTGCTTAAATGCTTTTTGGGGCGTTTCCGCCGCGGTGTCATCGGTACACCGTCTTCCGGAAGCTCCACTTCATAAGATGCGCCCATGTATGGAAACCTGACCATCGGCGAAGCGATGGATTCCTTTCTTTGGGATTTTGGAAAATCAGAGCGATGAGATGAAATTCGATGCCATGGAAATCAGATCCGGCACGATAAAGGAGGAAATATATGCAACGATTGCGAACACAACAATGGAAAGCAGAACCATCCACATGTTGGCATCCTCCGAGGTTTTTGCTGAATACATTTCCTCGGCGCGCAGACGTTCCTTGGGATTGATGTAAAGCGGAATGTCGGACAAGGATATCTTCTTTCCGTTTTCGTCCGTTTTCGGCATATCCACCATGCACACGATACGCTGGAATGCGACATTGCGCGTGATGTTCATGCGGACAAAGATGTTGAGATCCTGCTCAGCCTCGCGCAGCGTTTTGGCTGTTTCCGGTGAAAATGCTTCCTCGGTCAGCAGATACCGTACCAGTGCACCGATGGTACGGCGATGGTAGACGGTCGCAAAACCGGCAAGACATGCGCCGACAAACAGCGCGAAGATGATGAGATTCAGAGAGCCAAGCTGTGTGTCCGTAAAGAGATCAAGGATCAGATCCATAGTCAAAGCTCCTTTCTAATAGTGGCCTCCTTCTTTGAGGGAGGTGTCATCCGCTGAAAGCGGATGACGGAAGGAGTAAAGGGCTGATCTTTTTATAGTGTCGATCTGATTTTACTCCCTCAGTCACCTTCGGTGACAGCTCCCTCGCGCGTATCAACATACGGTTGAAACAGGGAGCCTGTTTGTGATTTCTTACTTCAGCAATTCCTTGCCGCCCATGTACGGACGGAGTGCTGCGGGAATCCTGACGGTGCCGTCTGCCTGCAGGTTGTTTTCAAGGAACGCAATCAGCATACGGGGCGGTGCGACAACGGTGTTGTTGAGTGTGTGCGGCAGATACATCTTGCCGTCGGCGCCCTTGACGCGCATCTTGAGGCGGCGTGCCTGTGCGTCACCCATGTTGGTGCAGGAGCAAACCTCAAAGTACTTCTGCTGTCTGGGGCTCCATGCCTCGATGTCGCAGGACTTGACCTTCAGGTCGGCAAGGTCACCGGAGCAGCATTCCAGCTGTCTGACGGGAATGTCGAGTGAACGGAACAGCTCGACGGAATATCTCCACATCTTTTCATACCAGTCCATGGAATCCTCGGGTTTGCAGATGACGATCATTTCCTGTTTTTCAAACTGGTGGATACGGTAAACGCCGCGTTCTTCGATGCCGTGTGCGCCCTTTTCCTTACGGAAGCAGGGAGAATAGGAGGTCAGCGTGTGGGGCAGGGATTCCTCGGGGATGATCTGGTCAATGTACTTGCCGATCATGGAATGCTCGGAGGTACCGATCAGATAGAGGTCCTCACCCTCGATCTTGTACATCATCGCGTCCATATCGGTCTGGCTCATAACGCCTTCAACGACGTTGCCGTGGATCATGAACGGCGGGATGCAGAACGTAAAGCCCTTGTCGATCATGAAGTCGCGCGCATATGCAAGGACTGCTTCATGCAGACGTGCGATGTCGCCCATCAGATAGTAGAAGCCGTTGCCGGAAACACGTCCTGCGGCATCCATGTCAATGCCGTTGAACTTTTCCATGATCTCGGTGTGGTAGGGAATTTCAAAATCGGGAGTCACGGGTTCGCCGAAGCGTTCCAGTTCCACGTTTGCGGAGTCGTCCGGACCGATCGGGACACTGGGATCGATGATGTTCGGGATGACCATCATGATGGAGCGGATCTTTTCGGACAGCTCCTCTTCCTTTGCTTCCAGCTCTGCCAGACGGTCTGCATTGGCCTTGACCTGTGCCTTGACTGCTTCTGCTTCTGCGGCCTTGGACGGGTCCTTCTTTGCCTGACCCATCAGCATACCGATCTGCTTGGACAGTGCATTGCGGGATGCACGGAGCTCATTTGCCTCCTTGATGGAAGCGCGGTTTTCTTCGTCCAGCGCGATGACCTCGTCAACGAGCGGCAGCTTGTGATCCTGGAACTTGTTGCGGATGTTCTGTTTGACAATTTCGGGGTTCTCTCTTAAAAAGCGAATATCGATCATGGTGTTTGGTCCCTTTCTGTGATTCCTTTATGTAAATGGTCTGATGGTGGATCAGATGTTGTTTTCAAAAAATGTGTCGCCGCAGAGCAGCTTCAGAAGAGCCTCAAGATCCTCGCTGTTTTCATAAGAGATCTCGATCTTCTTCTGCTTTCCGTCCTGTGCATCGAGAATGCGGAATCTGCGTCCGAGGCTTGTGGTTACCCGCTGCTCCAGCGCACGCAGATAACTTTCTGCCATACGGGCGGTGTGATCTGCATCGGATTCATTGTTTTCGGCAGCCTGTGCGGCTTTGGCTTCAGCCTCTGCTTTTGCGGCCTCGTTGAGGGCTTTTGCGGCGGCTTCTGTTTCGCGTACGGACATGGAGCGATCGACGACGCGCTGTGCAAGCGCGAGCTTGTCTTCCTCTTTGATGAGGGAGAGGATGGCGCGCGCATGACCTGCGGACAGATCTCCGCCCGCGACCATTGTCACAACGGCTTCTGGCAGATCCAGCAGACGCAGGGAGTTTGCGACGGCGGAGCGGCTCTTGCCGATCTGACCGGCACATTCCTCCTGAGTCATATCGTAATCGTTGATGAGTGCACGGAATGCAAGTGCTTCTTCAATGGGGTTCAGATCCTCGCGCTGCAGATTCTCGATCAGCGCAAGCTCTGCCGCCTTTTTGTCATCCATGTCATAGATGATGGCGGGGATTTCGATGAGGCCTGCCATTTTGGCGGCGCGCCAGCGGCGTTCACCGGCGATGATGCGGTAGAAGCCGCAATCGTTGGAACGCACGGCGATGGGCTGCAGCAGACCGTGGCGGGAAATGGAATCTGCCAGTTGTCCGAGCGCCTCATTGTCAAAGGTTTTTCTCGGCTGCAGGGGGTTCGGCTCGATGTCGGAGACACGCAGCATGGAAACGGAGCCGGTGTCCGGCGCATCGTTTTCAAGAAACAGCGAATCGAGCCCGCGTCCGAGGGAGTTCTTTTTGGCCATTGGGGTAATGATCCTTTCTGTATAATAAAGGTCAGGATCGCAAAAAATGCGCGCTGCAGAGCGGGACTTGCTCCCGTCGCTTGTGCAAGAGTGAAATATGCTTGATATGCTTGCAGCAAATTGCGGTCAGATCTTCTGCATCAGTTCCTTTGCGACCTCATGATAAAGAGCGGCGCCCTTGGAAAATTTGTCGTAATACCAGACGGGCTGACCGAAGCTCGGTGCTTCTGACAGCTTGACGTTGCGGGAGATTGCGGTACGGAACAGTTGTCCTGCATAATACTTTTTCAGCTCGTCCATAACCTGCGTTGATAGGTTCAAACGACCGTTATACATGGTTATCAGAATGCCTGTGAGCTGCAGCTTCGGATTAAAGCGCTTTTTGATCTGTTTCACGCTCATCATCAGCTGTGTCAGACCTTCCAGCGAATAATATTCGCACTGCATCGGAACGACCAGACCGTCGGCAGCGACAAGCGCGTTGATGGTCAGAATACCGAGAGACGGCGGACAGTCGATGAGCACATAATCATATGCATCGAGCAGTGGCTCAATGGCGGTTTTCAGACGGGATTCGCGGTTGTCGGCCATGACAAGCTCAAATTCCGCGCCAGCCAAAGAAATATTGGCAGGCAGAACAGAGATGTTCCGGAATTCGGTGGTCTGTACGGCATCGCGTGCTTCGGTGCGCCCGATGAGGACATCGTATACGGTGCCGGCGGCAGTTTTTTTGCTGATGCCGAAGCCGGAGGTCGTATTGCCCTGCGGGTCTACGTCGATGACGAGAACGCGCTTATCGAGGACGCCGAGCGATGCAGCGATGTTGACCACGGAGGTGGATTTGCCGACGCCGCCCTTCTGATTTGCGAATGTGACGACTTTTGCATTTGCCATAACGGATGGGTTCCCGGATAACGGCGGATGCGGTTCCGGGCGGCTCCTTTCTGTCGGTTGATGAAACCGAACGGAATCTGAAAACATATATATAATATTGTAACACGTTCGGACGTCTGTGTCAAGAAGTGCGGACAAAGAAATCACATTTCAGCGAAAAATTTACCGAATATTCGTAATTCGCTGTCCTAATCTGTTTCACGTGAAACAATTGCCGTCGATTCTGATGGGTATGTCGAAGGCGGTCGGCGCAGGGTAACGGTCAGAATAACGCCGTCGTCGGTTTCCGTGCGCGTGCTTTCCGTTTCATAACCAGCTTCCCGTACAACGGCAGCGGCTCGTTCTACGGTGTTGAAGAAAAGACGCAGATCACGCAGGACACAGCGGCGGTTCTGTCGGTGTGTGTCTGCTGTATCGGAAGATGAAGGATTGGGCGAAGGTGTTTCCCGATCGGCCGGCAGGGACGGCATGGGGACGGACAGCAGTGCATCGATGTACTGCTCGGTCTGTGCGACATTCAACCCGCGCTCGGCGATTGAACGAACGGCTGCACGGCGTTTGGCAAGATCGTGAATGCGCAGTACCGCGCGGGCGTGGCGTTCTGTCAGATGGGCGGAGAGAATGATCTCGCGCTCCTCGCCCGTCAGACGCAGAATGCGCAGCTTGTTTGCAATGCAGGACTGCGAGACGGACAGGCTGCGTGCAATCTCCTCCTGTGTCATCGCATGCATGTCGATCAGTGCGGCGATCGCTCCTGCCTGCTCAAACGGGTTCAGATTTTCCCGCTGCAGGTTTTCAATCAGCGCAAGCTCCGCCGCGCGTCGGTTGTCGGCATCAAGAATGATACACGGGACATGTGTCATGCCGATCATCACGGCGGCACGCAGACGGCGTTCTCCTGCAATCAGCTGAAAGGGCGGTGCAAACGTGCTTTCCTGTACTTCGGAATGTGTGCCGGATGACGGCATGCGCCGGACGGTGAGCGGCTGCAGGATGCCGTGTTCGCGTATGCTGTTTGCCAGGGAAAACAAAGACAGATCCTCAAATTCACGGCGCGGCTGAGATGGATTCGGAGCGATATCGGACGGGGACAGCTCGTGAATGCGTCCGGCATCCCAACGCTCGGACAGGGATTCTTCTTTGCGCTGCAGCTCGGCGGAACGGGCGGCGAGGGCGGCGCTTTCTCGGTTGAGCGCTTCTTCTTTTTCGTTGAGTGAAAGCGTTCTGTGCAGACGCGCGCGGCGGGCGGTCTGTGACGGTTTGGGTGTGTCATCGTCGCCCCGGAGGGCGGGCATGCGGATGCTGTCGATGACATGCTTTATGGCGGCGGGGACGGCGGCGGTGTGCTGATCCATATTCTGTTTCTCCGATTCTGTTGAATTTGTTTGACGTGAAACCGCGGAAATGGCGGGAAACGTCGTACAGTAGGTATGATACCACAGATACGGCGAAAAGCATGACGGATTCAGACATCGAAAAATGAAAAGAAGATGGTAGGATCCCCGCTGTTTTGCGGTCAGCATCCGTCAAAATACAAAACTCCCGTCCGATGCTGCTTGTGGCAATCGGACGGGAAAACGTGGATTATAACGGTTTCTTTGCGATTTGCGCATTTGCGCGCGGATACTGCTTTGGCGTAAACTGCCGTTTTTTCACGGACAGGAGCACACGGGACATGGCGTCGCCGTCGTTTTCTGCCGCAGGAGATGACGGATCCCGCAGGATATACGGTGTCGTAAGCACAGCAATGCCGCCGAGTGTGTCGATGGCATTTTTGGCTTCCTCGTATTCGTTCATGCCGTCGCGTCCCTTCATAGCAAGGAACAGACCGTTCTTTCTGACGAGCGGCAGACACCATTCGCACAGGACATTCATACGCGCGACGGCGCGTGCTGTAACGATATCAAAAGCTTCGCGGAAGTCGGGGCTGCGTCCGAGTTCTTCTGCGCGTGCGGCGCGGACCGACAAATTGTCAAGACCGAGCAGACGCGCCGCAGATGCGACATAATCGAGCTTTTTCTGCGTCGAATCGACAGCGGTAATACGGACATCCGGGCGCAGAATGGCAATAGGCAGGGAAGGAAAGCCGCCGCCGGTACCGACATCGCACATGGATGCATTCTGCGGGATGTACGGTGCGATCAGTGCACAATCGGCATAATGCTTGACGATGATCTCGTCCGGATCGGTGATCGCGGTCAGATTCATATAGGCATTGACGCGCAGCATCTCATCTGTCAGCGCATAGAAGGTGTCGGCGATCTTCTCTGTCATGTACGGCTGCAGAGCATCCGGCACACCGAGCGTATCACAGTTGACGGCAAGCGCACGGAGAAACCGTTCTCTGAATTGTTCTTTTGAAATGGTCATATCAGCATTCGCTTTCTTTGAATTGTTACGTTGTACCTGCGGTGAGCACGGGCAGGAAAAACAGCATCACCATATCGCAGAGCACCAGCAAGAGTACCGGGGTCATGATGACCATGATCTTGCGACCGAGTGCCTTACGGCGCACATCCTCCTCGATGAACGCGTCTTTTTTCTGCTCCGACCAGGTGTCGGGCAGAATTTCACGGGAAACAGGTTCTCTTGAAAATCCGCGGTTGACGAAGAAGAAGACCAGAAACAGGGTCGCCGCAAGTGTATAAAGCACCGGCGTTGCCCAGAAAATATGCATGGAGAGCAGCAGGTAATAGAGCAGGGAGAGTACGGCGAAAATGCCGAGCATGAGCAGTGCCAGCTTGCCGTTGAAGCGGGAGGCACGCTCACGCAGCCCCTGTTTTGCTGCAGCCAGCTCCTCGGGTGAGGCAATGCGCGATTTTTTATTTTTCTTCTTTGTTTTTGACATGATATTGGGTGCGGCGGGAACCGACCGACGGATCAGCTGGTTTTGCCGCTCTTTTCATATTTGGTTTCAAACGGAATGATGTTGGATAAGATCTGGTTGGAGACGAACATGCCCTGCGGGGTGAATGCGTAATGGCCGTTTTCGTGCGTCATCAGACCGTGCTTGATGTAAACGGCAAGCTTGCGGCCGAAGATCTCGTCGAAATCCGCGCCGAAGCGGGCACGGAAGTCCTCTGTGTCGATGCCGGAGCAAAGACGCAGGCGGAGCATCAGATATTCGGCAACCTCCTCACGGCGGTCGATGACATACGATTCGTCGAGCAGGGATGAGGGCAGGGAAGTCCCCTTGGTTTCCAGCAGCTTGCAGTACTGCGCAAGAGAGCGGCGCAGGGAGAAGCGTCGTCCGCCGAAATAGCTGTGTGCGGCAGGACCGCAGCCGATGTATTCCTCACCGAGCCAATAGCGCATGTTGTGGCGGCATTCGTAGCCGTCGCGCGCAAAGTTGGAGATCTCATACTGATGATAGCCCTGTGATGCGAGGTAAGCGATGCCGTCGAAGTACATGGCACATTCGGTGTCCTCATCGGGCAGAGGAAGCATGTGCTTCTTTTCGCCGAACGGCGTGCCGTCCTCGATACGGAGATTGTACATCGAAATATGTTCGGGCTTCATCGACACAACAAATTCAAGTGTTTCCATAAAGGTCTGCTTGGTTTGTTCGGGAATGCCGAACATGACATCGATGTTGATGTTGTCAAAGCCGGCTTCTCTTGCCATCTGGAAGCATTCCGTGAAGTCTCCCGTCGTGTGGATACGGGACAGCGCGGCAAGCTCGTGGTTGTGCGCCGACTGCAGTCCGATGGACAGGCGGTTGACACCGGCGCGGCGCAGCTTTTTGAGCAGACGTGCATCGGCTGTTGCCGGGTTCATTTCAACGGTGAATTCACAGTCATCGTCAAGATAGAAGTCGTTTTCCACTTCTTTTACGATGTCCAGCAGCAGCTTCGGCGGCAGGGCGGTCGGTGTACCGCCGCCGATGAAGACCGTGTCGACGTTGTACTGTGTCGTGCGCTCGGAGATGATGCGCATGTTGTTCTTCAGCGCAGTGCAGTAGAGCTTCATTTCCTCCGGGATCTTTCTGCCGCTGCAGACGATCTTGTCCGAGGAATAGAAGTCACAGTACGCGCATTTGCTTTTGCAGAACGGAATGTGCAGATACAGACCGAGCTTTTTGTACTCCGCGCCGTCGGAGAGAGATGCTTCCGGAGAGGAAGATACGCTGTTGTCCTCCGGCAGCTCCTCATCGGGTGCGGGCTCTGTCGGCTGCAGTTCATCGTCGTCCTCACCGTCATCCGGCACGGTGGTGTCTTCTGCTGTGTTATCCACAGGCTGTGTATTTGCATCGGCATCAGGATCCGATGTCTGCGTCATCGGATCAACCGCCGCGGCTTCGTCCGCCGGCGCTGCCTGTTCAAATGCATCGGGGACATCGTCGATCCCGTCTTCGTCCGGTGCTTTGGGGGCTTCCGGTTCATCGGTCGGGGCGTTGTTGTCAAGAAGCAGCTCGATCTCTGCCGTGTCGTCGGAGGCGGCATCCATGATGGCTTCCATTTCCTGGGTGGTCTCGCCTTTTTCGGTGATCTCTGCGGGTGTACCGTTCTTTTTTCTGTTCTTTTTCATTGGAAATACCTCCTGTCAGATGGAGAATGTTTCACGTGAGACAATGGGCTTGAATGGATGTCAATCCTCGTCATCGAGCTTGAGCACTGCCATGAATGCTTCCGGCGGAACCTCGACGGAACCGAACTGGCGCATGCGCTTCTTACCCTCTTTCTGCTTTTCAAGCAGCTTCTTCTTACGGGTAATGTCACCGCCGTAGCACTTGGCAAGGACGTCCTTGCGCATCGCACGGACGGTTTCACGGGCAATGACCTTGCCGCCGATGGCAGCCTGAACCGGAATCTCAAACAGCTGGCGCGGGATGTTGTCGCGGAGCTTTTCGACGATCTTTCTGCCGCGGGAATAGGCGTTGTCCGCAAAGACGATGAACGACAGTGCGTCGACCATGTCGCCGTTGAGCAGGATGTCGAGCTTGACGAGCTTGGACGGTTCGTAGCCGAGCAACTCATAGTCAAGGGACGCATAACCTTTGGAGCGGCTCTTCAGCGCATCGAAGAAATCGTAGATGATTTCGGCAAGCGGCAGATGATAGTGCAGCTCGACACGGTCGTTTTCCATGTACTTCATGTCGATGAACGTACCGCGGCGATCCTGACACAGCTGCATGATCGAACCGACGTAATCGTTCGGCGTCAGAATGTTTGCCTTGACAATCGGTTCTTCGGAAACCTCAATTTCTTCGGGGACGGGGAAGTCCAGCGGATTGTCGATCATCATAACCTCGCCGGTCTTTTTGGTGATCTTGTAGATAACGCTGGGGACAGTCGTGATCAGATCAAGGTTGAATTCGCGCTCCAGACGCTCCTGGATGATCTCCATGTGGAGAAGACCGAGGAAGCCGCAGCGGAAGCCGAAGCCGAGAGCCGCCGAGGTTTCCGGCTCAAAGGTCAGTGCCGCGTCGTTGAGCTGCAATTTCTCCAGTGCTTCGCGCAGCTCGGGGTATTTTGCTGAGTCGGCTGCATAGATACCGGAGTAGACCATCGGCTGTGCCTTTTTGAAGCCGGGGAGCGGCTCGGGCGTGCCGTTTTCGACCGTCGTAACCGTGTCACCGACGCGCGTATCTGCGACATTCTTAATGGAAGCGGTGATGTAACCGACATCACCTGCAGACAGCATGTCTTTTTTGGACAGACCGAATGCATCCATCGTACCGACTTCAATGACATCAAATTCAGCGCCGGTGTGCATCATGCGGATGCGCTGACCTGCGGACAGCGTGCCGTCGAAAATACGGATAAGAACGACAACGCCGAGATACGGGTCGTAGTAGGAGTCAAAGATCAGTGCTTTGAGCGCCGCATCGGGATCGCCTTCGGGCGCCGGGATATCGGTAACGATGCGCTCCAGTACATCGCCGACATTCAAGCCGGTTTTGGCGGAAATGGCAGGACAGCCCTCTGCCGGAATGCC
The DNA here is from genome assembly GCA_017455975.1 of Clostridia bacterium. Taxonomy (GTDB): domain Bacteria; phylum Bacillota; class Clostridia; order Oscillospirales; family CAG-272; genus RGIG3925. The sequence continues at coordinate 63,197 of JAFTLK010000039.1, forward strand.
GATGATATCCTCGACCTCTGCCTGTACACGTGCAACATCAGCCGACGGAAGGTCGATCTTGTTGACGACCGGAAGAATTTCAAGGTTGTTGTCAACGGCAAGAAAGGCATTGGCAAGGGTCTGGGCCTCAACGCCCTGTGTTGCGTCGACGATCAGAATGGCACCCTCGCATGCGTTGAGTGAGCGGGAGACCTCGTAGTTGAAGTCGACATGACCGGGGGTGTCGATCAGATTGAGCGTATATGTTTCGCCGTCGGATGCTTTGTAATTCAGATGAACGGCGCGCGCTTTGATGGTGATGCCGCGTTCGCGCTCGATGTCCATGTTGTCGAGCAGCTGCTCCTCCATGTCGCGCTGGGAGACGGTTTCTGTCTTTTCCAGCAAACGGTCGGCAAGGGTCGACTTGCCGTGGTCGATATGTGCAATGATACAAAAGTTTCTGATATGATCCTGATTTGTCATTGTATGGTTTGATTCCTTCTGATTTAATTTGCGCCGATATGCAGATAGTTTTGGCGCAGACTTTTCCGTATATTATTATATAGCAAATCCGTGCATAATACAAGGTTTGTCTATGAAATTTTACAAAAAAGTTGAATTTGGAGGGGAATCACGCTTTGAGAAAGCGTGATTCCTCCCCAACGCGTGATCCCCTCCTGTTTCACGTGAAACAAAAATCCCCCACGCCGCGTGGACGTGAGGGATGAAGCTGCAAATTATTCGTTTTCGCCTGCTTCTGCGTTCTTCTTTTCGCCGATGGAGAGAATTGCATTGACGATAATACCGATGATAAGAGCAGTTGCGGTGCTGGTCAGCGTGATCGGACCGAAGTTCAGAGTCAGACCGCCGATACCGGGAACGAGAATGGAAGCAACAACGAGCAGGTTTCTGTTGGTGCCCAGGTCCACCTTCTGAATCATCTTCAGACCGGAAACTGCGATGAAGCCGTACAGCGCGATGCAGATACCGCCGATGACGCAGACCGGAATCGTGTTGACAAACTGAACGAAGGGATTGAAGAAGGAGAGGAGGATCGAGAGGATTGCGGTTGTGCAGATGGTGTAGATGGAAGCGTTGCCGGTGATTGCAACACAGCCGACACATTCGCCGTAGGTCGTGTTCGGGCAGCCGCCGACAGCAGCACCGACGATGGAACCGACACCGTCACCCATGATGGTCTTGTCCAGACCCGGATCTGTGATCAGATCGCGGTCGATGATGGAGGATAGGTTCTTGTGGTCGCCGATGTGTTCTGCCAGAACGACGAACGCAACCGGTGCGAACAGGCCGAGGAGTGCGACGAAGGAAGTACCGTTGATTCCGGAGAAGCCTTCCTTGATGGCTTCAACAATGGTGAACTGCGGAATATGGATGATGCTGTCCATTGTGGTCAGCGCGGTGTAGTTGACCAGCTGCATGGAGGGAACATTTGCAAGCGTGCCGATCAGGGTCAGAATGGAAGCGAAAACATAGCCGCTGCCGATACCGATGATGAACGGGATGAGCTTCATCATCTTGGAGCCCTTGACAGATGCAAGCGTCGTGACGATGAAGGTAACCAGTGCGGTCAGAATGAACCAGAGGTTGTAGCCGTCAGGACCTGCGTTGGTGTTCTGCATGTTATTGACTGCAGAGCCGCAGAGGGACAGACCGATGAGCGCGACGGTCGGACCGATGATGACGGGCGGCAGGAGCTTGTTGACCCATGCGGTGCCGACGAGCTTCATAACCACGGAAATGATGACATAAACAAGACCTGCAATCAGGGAACCGATGATGATACCGCCGTAGCCGTAAGCACATGCGCCTGCGAGCGGCATGATGAATGCGAAGGACGAGCCGAGGAAGACAGGGGACTTAAAGCGGGTAATGAGAATGTAGCAGATGGTACCGACACCGGCGCCGAAGAGCGCTGCGGGCGGGTCCATGGTCAGCACGCCGCCGTTGAGGCCGTTGACCAGTGTGGGGACGAGCAGCGTGGCAGCGATGATCGCGAGCAGCTGCTGGATCGCAAAAACAAGGTTTTTGCCGAAGGTTGGTTTTTCGTGGATGTCGTACGTCAGTTTCATGAAAATGCCTCCAAAGTAATTTTTTCTCTAAATTGAATCCGCTGACGCGCCGTTATCGGTTCGTTGCGGATTGAATTTCGTTTGTTGGGGATGCGGGGCTTCACTTGATGAGATAGACGCCGGTGTCGCCGTCGATGTCTGTCATGTGGACATCGATGATCTCCTCATGCGAGGTCGGGACGTTTTTGCCGACATAGTCGGGGCGGATCGGCAGCTCTCTGTGTCCGCGGTCGACCAGCACTGCCAGCTGGACCGATGCCGGTCTTCCCTGACGGAACAACGCCTCGATCGCCGCACGGATGGTGCGTCCGGTGTAGATGACATCGTCGACCAGAACGACGGTCTTGCCATGGATGTCAATGGAAAGCGGTGTGTCGGAGACGACCGGCGTATGTGCATCGGGAAGATCGGGACGCTCGGAGAGATCGTCGCGGTACATCGTGATGTCCAGGGCATCGGTCGGAACGTCGGTACCGTCCACGGCAAACAAATTCTCGTGCAGGCGTTTTGCGATCGGTACGCCGCGGCGGCGAATGCCGACCAGACAGATGTCCGCACAGCCTTTATTCTTCTCCACAATTTCATGTGTGATACGGAGCAGTGCGCGGTTGACGGCGGATTCATCCATCAGCGCGGTGATGTTCTTGTTTTCGTTCACGGACACACTTCCTTTCCTATTTTTTGCATCAAAAAAGACCTTACCGAAAACCCGGGAATCATCTGGATTCGCAGGATACACGGCAAGATCGCTGTACACTGATTTCCGAGAGCAGAAGTTCACGATTGTTCCGTTATCTATCTGACGTTTTTCTATCAACTCAAACGCAGCCGCGCGTCCGCGGAATCGGATCTGCCGTTACTGTTCAGGCTCGGATGTTTTATATGAAAAAAACTTGCCGGTCTCTCTGTACCGAATTAAAGCTTCTGTTTCGTGTAATATTATACCACGGAATGTCGATTTTGTAAAGACCTAAAATTCGGCAAGTTACACAAATAAACTGGTTTGATTTTGTGCAAAACGACGAAAAACCGATGTTTTCCGACAGGCTGTGGAAAACATCGGCAGCAATTTATGCTTTTTCTGCGACGGAATCTGCGAATTTTGCGATATCGCCGGCTCCCATGATGAGCAGCAGGTCGCCTGCCTCTGCGGTATGGCAGAGATGATCGCGCAGCGCATTCCAATCCGGTGCATAGACGGCGTGCGGGATGCGTTCTGCTATCTGGGCGGAGGAGACACCGTAGGTGTTTGTTTCACGTGCGGCATAGATGTCCGCGAAGAAGACTTCATCGCAATTGTCAAACGCCGTGACGAAATCCTCAAACAGCTCGGCTGTACGGGAGTAGGTATGCGGCTGGTAGACACAGCGCAGACGTCCGCCGCCGGCGCTGCTCTGTATGCGGTGCGCACCCTCGAGTGTTGTGCGGATCTCGGACGGATGGTGCCCGAAGTCGTCGTATACCGGGACACGGACGGGACAGTTCTTCAGATATCCCTTGAACTCCATGCGCCGTCCCGCGCCGGTAAAGGTGGAAAGACCCGCACCGATGACCGATGGGGAAAGACCGCAGCGATCGGCGGCTGCGGCACAGGCAAGCGCATTGAGCACGTTGTGCTGGCCCGGAACGGAGAGATGAACATGACAGAAGGGTTCTCCTTTGTGCAGAACCGTAAACTCCGCGCATCCGTCTGGATAGCGGATATCGGCGGCACGGTATTCCGCATCCGGATTTACAATGCCGAAGGTCACGCAGGATGCATGACAGCCGCGGACGCTGTCGAGCACGTTTTCGTCGTCTGCGTTGACAATGTCGATGCCGTCCTCGCCCGGGATTTCCAGATATCTGTGGAAAGACTCCTTGATCTGTTCCAGCGATTTGAAGTAGTCAGGATGATCCATTTCCTCATTGAGCACAACGGCAATGCTCGGATGGAATGACAGAAAGCTGTCCTTATATTCGCAAGCTTCGAAAATGAAATCCTCGCCTGTACCGGAATGAAAATCGTGGCCGAGTTCGGGGATCGGTGCGCCGATCAGAATGGCAGGGTCGCGTCCTGCGTACAGAAACAGATGCGACAGCATTGCCGAGGTTGTCGTTTTTCCGTGCATGCCGGCGATTCCGATACCGTGACGGTAGCCGCGCATCAGAAACGACAGAAAACAGGAACGGTAGACGAGCGGCAGACCGGCCGCCTTTGCTGCGGCGTATTCCGGATTGTCCTCGCCGATGGCGGCATTGTAGACGACTGCGTCATAGCCTGTGATGTTCCCGGCGTCATGCTGCGGGAAAACGGGGATGCCGGCATCACCCAGCATCTGCGTGTTTGCCGAAACCGCACGGTCGGATCCGCCGACCCGATACCCTTTCTCTTTTGCGATCATGGCAAGCGCGCTCATGGACACACCGCCGATGCCGATGAAGAACAGAGAACAGCCGACGGGAAGCAGCTGTTCAAGCTCCTGTATAGAGTGCATAATTATACAATTTTCTGCATGTGACATAAATTACCCCTCCTCAATTGACAATTTTGTACATAAATAGTTATGTGTCGGAAATTATCGACAATGTTTATGTTTTTCGTAATAATCCCGTAATAAATAATTCAGAAATTCCTTGCTTTTTCCATGCACAAACTTCACATTTATCGTGTATAATAATAACAGGCGCGACAGAAGCATCAAAAACATTGAAAGGAACAGAAAATCCATGACAATCACCGACATCAAAATCAGAAAGCTCTTTGACGACGGCCCCATGAAAGCCATTGTCTCCGTGACCTTCGATCACTCCCTGGCGGTCCACGATATCAAGGTCATTTATGCAAGAGACAAGTTCTTTATCGTCATGCCCAGCCGCAAGAATCCCGACGGAACCTACCGCGATATCGTACATCCGATCAACGTGGACTTCCGCTCCATGCTGGAAACTGCTGTGATCGAGGCTTATCACGCAGAGCGTGAAGCGTACGACAACGGAACAAGTCCGCTTTGCAGACGGGAAGAAGAATACGCCGACGCAGAAGTTCTTCTGTAAACACCCCGCGGCCGACATTGGAGATATGACAATATGAAGATATACAAGCAAAGAAAAGAGTACCCGATGCCCCTGGGCGTTGACGGTGCTCTTTTTTCGTATGCCGACGGCAGATGCTGCTGCGGCATCAATAGTATTATATCATAAATCCGTGCAAAAATACACCCCCCGGGACGTTTTTTACCAATTATTTTTTATTTTCCCAAAATTGGGCAGGGAACAGACAGGAAATTGTGCATTGAGGACGGTATTGCCTGAAAAAGATTTTTCTTCTTAAACATTTTGTACAAATTTCTTGCTGCAAACCGCAGTTTTTTCTTGACAGTATTCATCATATATAGTATAATAGAGGCAGAAACTTATTCGTAAAAGGAAGGACGAACAATATGAACGAAGAAATGCAGAACACCACGGTACAGACTCCCGCCATTCCCGGCGATGTCCACGCAGCGGCACAGGCACTGGTCGGTGAGGTGGAAAAGGTTGTCATCGGCAAACGCCATGAGATCATCATGCTTGTCACGGCATTGCTTGCCGGCGGTCATGTGCTGATCGAGGACGTTCCCGGTGTCGGCAAAACCACGCTTGCTGCCGCACTTGCCGCAGCCGCCGGTCTGAAATTCAAGCGTGCACAGTTTACCCCCGATGTTATGGCATCCGATATCACGGGCTTCAATATCTATAACCGTCAGACAGAGAACTTTGAGTTCCGCGAAGGTCTGGTCATGACCAATATCCTGCTGGCAGACGAAATCAACCGTGCGTCGCCGAAGACCCAGTCCTCGCTGCTCGAATCGATGGAAGAAGCCAAAGTAACCGTCGACGGTGTGACGTATGCGATCCCCGAGCCGTTCTTTGTTATTGCGACGCAGAACCCGACCGGCTTTGTCGGTACCTATCCGCTGCCCGAAGCACAGCTGGACCGCTTCACGGTCAAAATCTCCATCGGCTATCCGACCGCCGAGGAGGAAATCAACATCATTCGCGCAAGAAAGTACGAAAACCCGCTGGACCGTGTTGTTCCGCAGACGGATGCACAGGCCATCTGTGCGCTGAAAGCAGCTGCTGCCGATGTGCATATCGACGATGTCATTTATGATTATATTGTCCGTCTCGTTGCGGCGACCCGCCGGCACGGTGCTCTGGCGCTCGGTGCATCACCCCGTGCGTCGCTGGCGCTGACGCGCATGGCGCAGGCGTATGCGCTGATGCACAACCGTACCTATGTCATTCCCGAGGATGTCAATGCGATCTTCGTCAACACAATCGCACACCGTGTCATGCTCAAGCAGGAAGCGAAGCTGCAGCGAATCACAGCCGAGCAGGTTCTGCGCGACATTCTGCGTGCGGCAGACGTTCCGTTTGTCGGCAAGCGTGAAAAGAATGAGGAGCAGGCATGAATGCTGTCATGGAAAAACAGCGGAAGCTGGAACAGAAGGCTGCCGAGCGGGAACGGCGGCAGAAGCTGCGTGAAGATGCAAAGCTTCTGTCTGAGATCCGCCGTCAGGAAAAGCGGGCGCGGCTGAAGTCGTACCCGACCGTTTCGCTGACGCGCAATGCCGTGTATTATGCGTTGTTCTTTGTGTTTGCGCTGCTGTTTACACAGGCACTGCGCTCTCCCCTGTCATCGGTTTTGTTTATCTTTGCGATGCTGCTTCCGCCGCTTCTGCTTCTGTATGCCGTGACCTGTCATCTTTTTGTCAGCGAGTCAAATACGCTGGAGGCGGAAACGGTGCAGAAGGAAGTGCCGCTGGAATATGAGATCCTGATTGCCAACACCGGGTTCCTTCCGTATCCGTTTGTCGATGCGGACGTGCAGTATCCTGCTCGCGACGGTGTGCACTGCGAAACCCGACGGGTATCCTGTACGTTGGCGCCGATGGGGACTTACCGGATTCTCGACCGTGCCGTGTTCCATTACCGCGGCGGCTATGAGATCGGCATCCGTGATCTGTATGTATACGACCCGCTGAAGATCTTCCGCATCCGCATGCGCCGCGACAATCTGCGCCCGGTGTTCGTCATGCCTCGCCGTCCGGTGATCGTGACGGATGGGGAAGGGGCGGCATCGGAGGTCAACACGACCGAGGTACGCAATCTCCGCGGTGCCGACCGTACCGAGCTGACCGAAATCAAGGAATACCGCATGGGTGACGGTCTGCGTGATATCCATTGGAAGCTGTCATCCAAAACGCAGGATCTGATGGTCAAGCACTACGGCATGAATGCCTGCCGTTCCGTCTGCTTTCTGCCGGATCTCGGCGAGAATTATACCGACCCGTACCGACGCGGTCTGTACACCGACGATATCAATCTCTGCTGTGCCGATGCCGTGACGGAAATGACCATTGCGCTGATGCTGTCCACGCTGCGCGGCGCCAACAATGTCTGTACGCTGATGTGGTATGAAAAGCGTGCGGCTGATGTCGGTATGGAGACGCTGCTTCCGGACAGAGAGGCACAGGCCGCTGCGCCCGATGCGGCAGATGCCGCACATATCGGTTATGCTGCCGAGGTCATGTACAATGAGCTCGACTTTGAGCGCGTGTATCCGTATTTCGCAACGGCAGATCTGCACGATGCCGCGCTGTCACCGGCATCGCTGTGCCGCTTTATCACCGAAACGGAATCCATTTCCTATTATATTGTCACAAGCCGTCTCGACGGTACGCTTGTCACCACGCTGCAGGAATCGCTGCGGGATTATTCGTCTGTCGTTCTGATGGGCGGTCTGCAGGTGTACTACTTTGACCCGGTCGCAAAGATCCGCGATCCTGCCGAGCGTGCCCGCCACAATGACGAGACAGAGCATCTCATCGCACAGATGCGTGCCGCCGGCATTTTGGTGACGGTCTTCAACGAAATCAATTAAATGAGGAATCAATCCATGTCCAAACACCCAAAACAAACCTTACGGGGAGACGGGCAGCAGAAAAAGGATCTGCGTGCCGAGCGGCGTGCCGCAAAGCAGCGGAATCTGCGCCATCTGCACCCGGGACTGCAGACGCTGTCCGGCTGGATGACACCGGTCGGCCTGCTTCTGCGTCTTGTGCCGGCATACCTGCTGCTGGCCGGGCTGTATCTGTTCACCGATAATGCATTCGGATTTGCCACGCCGAAGCTGCTGTTTCTGCCGATGATCGCGCTGGTGCTGCTTCTGCACGGTGCGGCCTGCTGGAATAAAATCGTCTCGGTCATCGCGTGGATCCTGACGGCAGCCGCAGGCGCCGCACTCTTTATCGGAACAAATCCGATCGCGCTTATCATCAACCTCGGCCGCGGGCTGTTCAACTCCGCTGTCTCTTATATGATGACCATCGGCTACGGCGTTCTGTATGTCTTTAAGCTCGATTCCCCGTTTGATGCGGAAACCGAGCTGCACTTTGCAAGAATCGCGTTCGGTATTCTGCAGGTTGCATCGGCGATCATCGTCGCACACTGTACTGCGAAGAAGATCCGCGTATGGCCGGTCGCCTGCATTGCCGCATTCAGTTATACCCTTGTTTTTCTGTACAACATTTCCACCTCCAAATGGGGCATTGCCTTGTCGGTCGCCGGCGTCTGCGGTCTTCTGTGCATGAAGATGGCAGACAAATATGCAGCACTGCCCAAGCACCAAACGGTCAGCGCCGCCGACCTTGAGGCAGGGGACATGCCCGATCCCGCGGCAGAAGCCGTATCCGACATCGGCGATGTTTCTGCGTTTACCGCCGAAAAAAAGACAGAAAAAGCGTTTACCCTGCGCGGGTCCGCGGTTGTCGGCTTTTCCGCTGTGATCTGTACGGCACTGGCACTTCTGGCGATCTCCATTCCCGCATCCGGTGTCAAGGAGCCGTGGCGTACGTATGAAACCATCGATACCGTGATGGAAACCATCCGTGCGTATGAGATGGCGCTGATCACCGGCGAGGATATGCAGATCGCAGACCTGGGCTTGACCGGTGCCGCCGAAATTCTCGATGCGCGCTCGTCCATTGCCACCCCGCGCTACTTCACGGGTAAGCCGGTGCTGGAAATCCAGTCGAACCTGAATCTGCCGGTCTACCTGCGCTCGTGGGTGTCCTCTACGTTCCTTGACGATAAGTGGTACGTTGCCGACGAGGAAACGCGCGACCAATTCAAGGAGCTGTTCCCGGACGGCTTTTCCGCCGAGGACATCACCTATCGCTTCTACCGCAATCTGAGTGAAAAGCTTGTCCGTTATAAAACCAAAACCTCGTATGTCAACCATGAGGATGACGGCTTTATGACGACGCTGATATCGCTCAAAAACCTCGGCGTTGCCGGCAATATCCTGTTTTTGCCGTCGAAGATGAACACCGAGCTGTCCCTGCAGCAGTACGGCTCCATCGAAGAAGCCTATCAGAAGCGATGGATCAACTATTTTGACGGCATTGCGTATTCCCGTGCCTTCCACAAGGGCGCAAAGTATTCCGCGGTTGCGTTCCTGCCGCTGTATAAGGAGCAGGACTGGTGGCAGACGCTGAACCAGAAGCGCATGGCATATGACAATTTCATGGATGTCTATATGTATGTCGGCAATGATGTTGCAAGACTGTTTGAGGATGAAGATACGAACGTCTTCGATACCGGATATGATACGTATTCTCTGCGGAACCTCTCCGAGTACTATCTGTCGCTCGATGCAGCGGGGCAGCAGAAGTTCATGGAAGAAATCCATGAGGTCATGCAGTATAACGACTATGTGACCGATTCCGGACTGTATACATCGCTGACGCAGGATGAAGCACTCAACGAAAAGCTCCGTCAGCTCGCGCTCGAAATCATCTATTCCGAGCCGCTGCCCGAAACGGGTCTGACGACAAGAATCGACGGTGAGGAATTGGATTTCACCGATATCCTTGCACAGCGTGCGATGCAGTACACCGTCGGCGATACCGTTGCATTTGTGTATGCATCGGATGACGGTGATATCTATCTGGATTACGGAAACGGCGTGACACTGGAGGAAGGCGATGAAATCGCCTATATGCGCATTCAGGATTCCGAGGTTTCCACGGTTACGGATGCCGTTCCGACGGAATGGAAGGAAGACCTTGATGCACGTGCGGATCAGCGGCTCAATCAGCCCTTCCTTGAAGCCCGCGAGGTGCGCGGCACCGACAATTCGCTGATCAATGTCGAATATTATGTCACCGATGTGGAAGCATTTACTGCATTTCTGCGCGGACAGGTTGACGGCATGGTGTACGATACGTCGCTCTACTACACCGAATATGCCCGCCGTATTGCAAAGTACCTCTCCGACAACATGGTCTACACGCTGAACCCGACCCTGCCCGATACCGAGGATACCATGTCGTCGGTCGAGCGCTTCCTGTTTGTCACAAAGGAAGGCTACTGCGTGCAGTATGCCACGGCGGCGACCCTGCTTCTGCGCGCGGTCGGTGTCCCGACACGGTACGTTGAGGGATACATCGCACCGAAGTTTGCACGCAACGAAGCGGAAGACCGCGTCGGTAACTATATCTGCAATGTCAAGGACTCCAACGCACATGCGTGGTGTGAAATCTATCTTGAAAATTACGGCTGGCTGACCACCGAGGTCACAACCCCGTATTACAGCGAGATGTACGACCCGTATGAAACCGTCAACTACAACCGCGGCGATACTGATTTTTCCGGCTCCACCGAACCGACCGTTCCCGAGGAGATCGAGGAGGAGGAAGAGGAGGATACGCTGTGGGATCTCTATGGCGATCTCATCATCGGTATTGCCATCGGTCTGGCGGTTGTCTCTGCCGCAGCTTACGGTCTGTACCGGTTCCACAAGA
>JAFTLK010000040.1 GCA_017455975.1 Clostridia bacterium
CGTACTGGTTCAGAAAACCGTCGAGGTGTTCGTCGTCCTCGATGGCGGACATATACTGCACCATTGCGTTTTTTAACCATGTCGGATGCGGATATGCCATGACCTCGCGGCAGGTGATGCGCAGCTCCTCCATGACCGCAGAATCACGCCAGCGCTGTGTTTCTGTGTACATCATATCCCCGAAGATGCGCCAGATGTGTTCATCTGCGGTATAATCGCGGCGCAGAGAACGGATCTGCTCAATGATGGCGGCGTTGTCGATGCTTTCATCGTCCAGCGCCTCGCAGAAGTCGTTCATGATCTGCTCCGTTTCCTCATCGGACGGTGTTGTGTCACAGCCGATCAGGGCGTCGACGGTTGTGCCGAAGATGCGGGCAATGGCGGGCAGAAATTCAATGTCTGGGTAGGTTGTGCCGTTTTCCCAGCGGCTGACGGACTGGAAGGAGACACCGAGCTTTTCGGCCAGGGCTTCCTGTGTCATGTTCTGCTCGCGGCGGAGGCGGCGGAGATTGTCACCGATGTTCAGTTTCATAATACTTGTTCCTTTCGTTGATAGATCGGCACAGCGCTGTGTCCTTTGTTTTCCCGGTGATAACAGTATACCGCAGATCGGCACAAAATGCAATAACGCATCCGGTGAGAATTTTTCTCATTCTGCGTGAAGATGGATGGTGCTTTGAAAATGACTTGACTTTCGTTTTGCGCTGTGTTACAATAGACATAATGAGATAACAGGAGGTATTACGGCAATGGAAAAACTGAATGAAGTCACCTCTGAATTGATGACCAAACGCTTCGGTCACGACAATCTGATCGCGCTTGCAACGACAGCCGGAAATCTGCCGCAGGTACGCGCGGTCAATGCGTATTATGAAAACGGCTCCTTTTACATTATCACCCACGCGCTGTCCGGGAAAATGACACAGCTTGCGGACAACCCCTGTGCCGCCATCTGCGGGGACTGGTTCACGGCGCACGGCATCGGCGAGAATCTCGGATGGATTCGTCTGCCCCAAAACGCAGATTTGGCTGATAGATTGAGATGTGCGTTTGCGGAATGGTATGACAACGGGCATACCAATGAGGTGGACGAACATACTGTCATTCTGCGGGTGCGGCTGACGGATGGGGTGCTGTACCATCATGGAACAAAGTATGAGATTGATTTTTTGGAATAAGGAGAAGACAACATGACCGTTGATCTCACAAAGCTCAACTATCCCTTTCTCCACAAACCGCTTTTGATCGGCGGCTGTGCCATGGAATACTACGGACTGCGGAAAGCCGGGGATGATATTGATCTTGTCGTGCATCCCGATGACCACGCAGCCCTTGTGACGCTGTATCCCGACCACATCAAGGATTTATACGGTGATATCGGCGTCTGCGAATACGGTTTTGAAATCTGGAATCAGATTTGTACATTCGATTATTTTTATCTTGGAGAAAACGCTGTTGAGGAACAGGACTACCGGGTGATCTCGCTTGAAAAGCTGCTGTTCCTCAAATCCCTTGCCATGGAGATTCCGAAATATCATCGGGATCTGGAATTGGTGGTAAAGAAGATATTGGATATTGCATACGGAAAGGAATGAAGGACCACATGAAACACACAGTATACAACGCCTGTGATCTGCTCGACACTGCGGCAGCGAAATCTTTACTCGGCGGCAGACGGCTCGGGCTTGTCACCAATATGTCGGGCGTGACGCGCGAATTGAAAACGACATCCTCTGCGATGAAACGGCATTATGACCTCTGTGCGCTGTTCGGACCGGAGCACGGCATCCGCGGTGCGGCACAGGCGGGAGGACACGACGATGCATCCTTCTGCGACCCCGAAACGGGCGTGCCGGTCTACGACCTGTTTGCGCATGGCGACGCAAGAGAGAAAACCGCGCAGGTGCTGTCCTCACTCGATGCTGTCGTTTTTGACATTCAGGACATCGGCGTGCGGTATTATACGTATCAATATACCATGCTCGATGCGATGCGCATCTGCAAATCGGCGAACATTCCCTTTGTCGTGCTCGACCGGATCAATCCGCTGGGCGGTGTCCGCGTCGAGGGCAACTGCATCGATGCGGACTGCATCTCCGGTGTCGGTGCGGTACCCGGTCAGCCTGCCGCAGCCGGAATGACCGTCGGTGAGCTGGCACTGTGGTACAACGATCACATGGACGTCCATGCCGATGTATCGGTCATGCGGTGCGAGGGCTGGCGGCGGGAGATGTCTTTTGACGACACCGACCTTCTGTTTGTACCGCCGTCCCCGAATATGCCGACGACCGACGCGGTGTTCCTCTATCCCGGCACGTGCTTTTTTGAGGGCACCAATCTCTCCGAGGGACGCGGCACGACCAAGCCCTTTGAGCTGTTCGGTGCACCGTGGATGGAGCCGGAGCGTGTGCTGGATGCGCTGTATGCACTGCCTGCGGAGGCACGCGAGACGTTCGCCGGCATCGTCTTCCGTCCGTGTGCGTTCACGCCGACCTTCCACAAGCACGCGGGTGTACTGTGCGGCGGACTTCAGCTGCACATCCGTGACCGTGCGGCGTGTGATATGTATGCCGTCGGTCTGTACCTGCTCGATGTTCTGCGGAAGCTGTATCCGGAGACCTGCGAGTTTTCGCGTTTTCTGCCGCATCTGGTCGGTACGAATGCCGTGCTTGATCCGGCGTTTGATGTATCCGCTTATCTTGCCGCACAGAAAGATGCTGTCCGTGCGTTCTGTGATGTGCGCAGACCGTATCTGCTGTATGAATAACGCGGTCCCATGGCCCGAATCTTAGGATGCGGAACTGACACAGGCAGAAATTATCCACGGGACGGCGGGCAATTCTTGACATTGCCTTCCATGTGTGCTATAATGTTGACATCAGACAAAATTCACAGGCAAAGGAGATTTTCTGTATGAAAAGACTGACAGCGGCGCTGCTGCTGCTTCTGACTGCCGCACAGTGTACCGCATGTGCATCTGCCGGCGGAGATGAGGCGAAAACCGATGAAATGACTGCCGGAGAAACCACAGCGGCAGTGGAGGAAACCTATGATTTCGGCACACTCGATCTGGGCGGTGAGGATTTTACGATTCTGAACGCACAGGAAATCCGCGAGCTTTACAACATTCTTGACGTGGAGGAGCCGACAGGGGACCTGCTGGACGACGCGGTCTGGAAGCGCAACAATCTGATTGAGGAAAAATACAACATCAACATTGTGGAGGAGCATAACAGCGATCCCAACGGTCATCTCCGTTCCACCGTGCTTGCCGGTGAGGATCTGTACAATGCCTCCTATACGCTGACCAATACACTGGGCAGCATGATCCTGGACGGTATGTTCCATGACCTCAAGGACGGCGAGGGCTTCCAGTTTGACCAGCCGTGGTGGGATCATGCCGTCATGGACGGTGCCGCCATCGGTGAAGACGAATCGCTGTATTTCATCTCCAGCAATATGAACCTGTACGCCTTTGAAGGTACATGGTGCATGTACTTCAACAAGCGGATGTGCAACGATCTGCAGCTGGATACGCCGTATGCCCTCGTTGAGGAAGGCAAATGGACGCTGGACCGCCTGTATGAATACACCTCCGTCGGTGCAAATCTGAACGGTGAAATGGACTGGAGCTGGAATCAGGAAGCGAAGAGCGTTTACGGCTTCTCCAGCATGACCGACTTTATTTTGCAGATGTACACCTCCTGCGAGCAGAAGGTCATCGACATCGAAGGGGGCGAACCGGTTCTCCGTGCGGGAACAGACCGCTTCTATACCGTGACCGATAAGCTGGTCCGTGTGTTCGGCGAAAAGGGTACCTCCCATTTCTGCGACAACAACCGCGGTACCGGCAACCATTATGAAAACATCTTCGCTGCCAGCCGTGCGTTCTTCATCGGTGCGGAAATCAAGGGCGGCGACGGCGGCGGACGCTTTGCCGATATGACCGATGACTACGGTATCGTGCCGATGCCCAAGTTTGACGAGGCGCAGGAAGAATACATCAGCCCGGTCGCACTGTGGGCATACTTCATGACGGTGCCGATCACGCATACCGAGCTGGATACCTCCTCCAAGATTCTCGATGCAATGTCCTACGTTTCCTACCGCGATATCGTTCCGGTATACTATGACATCGTCCTTCAGGTCAAGAACATCCGCGATGAGGAAACCAGCGACATGCTCGATATCATCAGCTCGACCCGTACCTATCTGACGGCGTATGCCTTCGGCTGGGGCGCAAATCTGCGTAGTGATATCAACAACATGCTCAGAAACGGCGAAAATAACGCCGCATCGATCGTTGCCAAGCACGAATCCGCCATCGCAAAGGAATTTGCCGATGCGCTGAATACCTACGCCGAAAACGCAAATAACTGATCACAATGCAATGCCCTCCGCAGTACAGATGTACATGCGGAGGGCATTTGTGATTATTCGGGAAAGATGATGTCGCCGTCCTCGCCGATAAACGGTGCATACTGGGACTGCGTATAGCCGGTGACCTCGTGCTTTTCAGTGTCGTAAAAAACGTAGCCGGTCATGTCGTCAAGCGTGCTGTCGGTTTCACAGATGAGCATCACGGTGGTTTCACCGGTCCAACGGGCGCCGGTGATTGCTTTCATGCCGGGCGTGTCGATTTCACACATGGAGCCGGAGGAGCCGCCGCCCTCATACAGCTCGGATAATCCGAACTGCAGCGGGTTGTATACGGTCGATGAAACCGGGGAGGTTGTATCCGGGTACAGCGTCAGCAGCTTGGTACCGTCCTCCGACCAGAATGCCGCACTGCGGTAGGAGGCGATTGCCGTTTCTTCCTGTTGCAGCAATGCCGCAAGTGCGGAAGGATTGCCTTCCAAAGCGTGCAGAGGCATCCGCATGTAATCGGTGATCTCCCGCTGCCATGTCGGATAGGGGGAAAGTGCGATCTGTGTTCCATCGGTGACGAGGTAAGAAGAATACGTTGCATTGCTTCCGATACCGTCTGTCCAGCGGATGCGCATATTTCCGAGAACGAATTCCACGGTGAGATCGGAGACATGCAATCCGCCTCCTGCCTTCTGTGCGAACCGAAGCTGCGTGTTCATACCGACCGCGATATCCTCAAAGAAGCGCGAAAAATCGGCGTTTTCATCGAGAAGTATGACACCGTCCTTTGTCGCCATTTCCTCATTATAATCAAGGGGAAGTGATTCCATCGGTGCAAAACCGTAGGGCGAGTCTTTCCCAACAGGCGAGTCGCCGATCTGAAATTCCGCCTGATAAAACGTATCGTTGATCTCTTTGACAATGCGGTAAGTGCCGTCTTTGAACTTGTGGTCAAGGATGGACAGATGTGCCGTGCCGGAGGATGTACCGCCGTCGGAGAGGATGAACAGCGGTTGTGTCCAGCCGACATCGGGCTTGAAGGGCAGGGTGTACCAGCCGTCGTCCTCCAGCCGCTCGATCGTCCATTCCGTGCCGAATTCTGCGGTCTCTCCGGAATTGTTGGCAATCGAGAACTGAATGAACGGCACATCCGGCGCGTAGACCGGGAACTGCGTTTTCAGTACAATGCCGTCCTCATCCGTACCCGGCGTGATTTGTGACGGGATCAGCGTACCTGTGCAGGAGAGAAGCGCAAGTCCGAGTGCGAGGGTAAGAGCATGTGCCAATGCGGACAGTCGTTTTCTCATGGTCGATCTTCCTTTCTTTTTCGTTCTTGCCTTTTGTAAAACGACCTGCCGGGGATGATCTGCGGCAGGTCGTTTCTGTGTGGTCGGTTGATTATCTGCTTTCCGCGACGTAGATGGAAACGCGGCTCTGGATGAGGCCTGCAACCTCCTCGGCGGTCTTCTGACCGGAGAAGAAGGCGGATGCCTCCTCGATGATGATGTTCATCATCGCTTCGTCATACTGGTAGCACTGTGTCAGCGATTCCAGAAGCGCATCGACACGGGCAATTGCTTCCTCTGTCATCAGACCGATGTTGATCTCCTGACCTGCGATCCAGTAGGTCCAAGTTTTCTCACCGCTTTCGCCGGTGTTGCCCGGTGCGGGAACCGCAGGCGCAACCGTGACCTTTCCGTCAGCGGCGGCAGGAACAGCCGGCATGACTTCCTCGACGATGATATCCTCGGCGTTCTGCTCATACCAGTAGTTGTCATGGTATGCAAGCGCGCGCTCTGCGAGCTTGCGGTTGACGGAACGGAAAATGGAGAACTGGTAAAGGTTATCGGGATCGATGTCCTTCTGCTCGGCAAAGTAGTCGGAGAGGAACGCCCATGCACCGTCCTTGCAGAGACTCTGGGAGGAAATGGCGAAGACGGTTGCCGGATGAATGGTAGCGCCGAGCCGCTGCTCGTTGGGATAGCCGACAAGCGAAATCCGTTCACCGAACAGACCCTCCTGCGTCTCCCAGAAGCCTGTGTAATTGCCCAGATACATCTGATACAGCAGGGCGCGGTCGTCGCGGTAGCGGGTCTCCATGTCGAGATAAAAGTCCTCACCGACCTCGTCCCAGTTGGTGGTTTCCCAGATGCTTTTTTCCGGGAGTGTCTTTGCAAATTCAAGAATCTTGATGAATTCCGGGGAGGAGAAGGAGCAGGTGCCGGTTTCCGGGTTAATGAACTGATCGCGTACCGATGCGCAGAGGGCATTGAGGAAGTCCATGCGCGTCACCTCACCGCCGAACGGGTCAATGCCCGGCTCCAGCTTTGCAAGTGCTGCGTTCAGCTCATCCATCGTCCAGCCGTCTGTCTCGCCGACCAGAGAGGATTTTGCCGCCAGCGTGCGGACGGAGAAGGACGGGGAGATCTGGTACAGAGTACCGTTGATGGTAAAGGCGTTCAGCACGCTTTCGTAAAGATCGTCAGCGGCAAAAACGGGATCGTTTTCCATAAAGAGCCGCAGATCGGCAAACAGACCCTTGGACGCGTAGTTGTTCAGCGGCATTTCCTCGGAAACCTGAATGATGTCCGGGATCTTGCCGGCAACAATGTCGTTGTTGAACTGTGTGACACCGCCGCGCCAGTTGTTTTCCTCGCTGTTGTAAGAGGAGTATTCCTGTACCGTAATGCGGTATTCCTCACTTGTGCGATTGAAGTCGATGATCGCTTCCAGCACATCATAGTCCAGATACAGGCAGCCGTAGGTCAGCATGTACTTCTCCACGACCTCTTCATCGGGAATGCGCGTCATGCGGAGCAGCTGCACGGTCTGCCCCTCGTTCTCATACTTGTTGATGAGCGCATAAACCACACCGGAGGGCGTGATATAAGTGTCGCTCATGTTGGAGGAATTGAGATCGGAGTTGACCCAATTGAGCAGCTCTGTTTCCGTGTCGGATGCAATGTCATAGCCGCACAGACCGATGGGGGTCTTATAGACGATGTCATAGGTATCGGATGCCATCGCGCCCCACAGATAATTGGTTACGCGGGAGGGAATCTCCATCGGCGCACCGATGCTGCCGGAGGCTGCATCCACGTGGACGAACCGCTGCTTGTAGTCGGAGGCGGTGGTATAGGAGACATAAACGCCGCCCTCGCACGGGATCATCGTGTTGATGTAGGACATATCGTCGAGCTTGACCGCTTTTGCCTCTGTAATGGCTGCATCGACGGTATACAGACCGGAATCCATGGCCAGATATACGGTGTCGCCGGTCGGCTGCAGGGCATTCAGATACAGATAGGTCTCACCGGGATCTTTGTCAAACAGCTCATAAAGATCTGCCTGTGCAAGGATGGCACCGCTGCTGTCTGCGTGATAGAGCGTACAGGCCTCGGTATAGATGCCGGTCTCCTCGTTGTAATTGCCGGAATTGACGGTATACCATGCAGAGCCGTCGTCGGCAAAGGTGATAAAGTTGCGGTATTCGCCGTTCTCGGCATTCACGGGCGGAACGGTGACATCGGAGGTTTCACCGGTATCGGGATTGATGTCGTAGAAGATGTCGGTCTGATTCCAGTATTCGTCATATGAATATCCGCAGAGGATCAGCCGCTCGCCGATGCCCTCAATGGCGCGGAATTCCGTGCGGCCGTTGTTGTCATTGTAGGAGAAGCTGCTTTCAAACAGCACCTCGGTTCTGTATACATTGGTCGGCTTCTCCTTGACAGCCTCCTGCTTTTTGCAGGAGGTCATGGTGCAGGCGCCGAGCATCATGACGGCGCCGAGCGCCGCTGCGGTCAGACGGGTTGTGATTGTTTTTGTTTGCATTGCATCAGGTTCCTTTCGGGAGATCATGTGCGTTGTTTTTCGGGGGCATTGATGGGGGAGGCTTGTTTTTTGAGCCATTTCTTCATACGGCGCGCCTCGTACTTGTCGTTGAAGAACAGATAAATATCGGTGATGCGGATCGGATGGATGACAAACCAGAGGCTGACAGATGCTACGGCACAGATCAGCGCTGCAATGCCGGCAATGGAGCCGAGCAATGCGAGCACAATGGCCTTGCTTTCCGCCACACGCGCGACATTTTCCCAGAAGGGCGGCAGGACGCGATCTTCACGGATGGAGCGAAGGAAGAAGTCGGGGGCCTGTGCTGCGAGCGTCTCAAACGAGAAGCGGGTACTGTAGTCAAACAGAACGGCGTTGTTGGAACGGTCGCTGACGGAAAACTGATCACGGATGACATTCATTGCAAAATTGTCGATGGGATCGGGCATCACGATTTCATAGGTGGTCGCGCGGTCGAAGTTGGAGGTCATGCGCAGACCGATGTAGTTGACAAAGATGCGCGGGGTCTCGCCCCATGTCAGCGCCTGCAGCTCATCCTCGGGCTTAGCGCAGACACCGGCGACGCGGAAAAGCTGATTCCCGATGGTAACGTCCATGCCGGCGACCTCGATCGCACCGAACAGCTGCCATGCGGCATATTCATCCAGAATCACGGAATGTGCGGTCAGATCGTCCTCGGTGAAATAATCCCCGTGAAGGAGCTTCAGCGGGTGGAAGAAGAAGAAGTCGCCGCCGCATGCCGTAGCCGCCGCATAAATGCTGCCGCGTTCGGTTCTGACAGAGAGGGAGGTTTCGCCGGAATATGCATCGATGATGGCAGAGGCGCCCTCCGGCGGCTTGATTGCATTTTCTTCAAGCTTTTTTTCGATGTTCATCCGGCGCAGCCGGACATCGTTGAGTGAAAAGGAGGAATTCGAATCATAGTAGACGGCGAGCTGTGTGAATGGGACGGCGCTGTCC
>JAFTLK010000372.1 GCA_017455975.1 Clostridia bacterium
GAAAGGATATCCCAGTCGCCGCCGGTGTCGTTTGCCGCACTGATCGAGCCATCGGAGAAGGTGGAGTCGATCTGATTGGAAAAGAGCAGCGCGTAATGTTCGCCGCCGTGCGACAGACGGTAATAAATGCGTCCGCAGCGGATAACGGGTTCGTTGTCGCGCGTCAGCACCTGGTTTGCCGAGCCTGCGGTGCAGTCGGAGGAATACGTTTTGTAAAAATCGGTCAGTGTCATTGTTTTACTCCTTCGGTTGTTCTGGAATGGGACGCCCGCTGACCTCGCTGATGTGTGCGACAGGCGACCAGTCGGTGATGGGGTTTCCGTCGAGGTTCAGATAAGAATATTCCGAAATGCCGGCAAGTGGGGTCAGATCGGTGATTTTTGCATAAGGACAGTGGAAAAAGGAAAGGAGCTTGCTGTCGGCGAGAGGGGTAAGATCGGAGACCGGGTTGTTCCCAAGGGAAAGATGCAGCAGCTGCGGCTTGTCGGCAAGCGCGGCAATGTCGGTGATGCTGTTGTCGGTAAGATCAAGTTCCGCAAGCTCCGACAAATTCCGTAAAGGAGAAATGTCGGTGAGCTGATTGTTCGGCAGAAACAGCGACTTCAGCCCTGTCATGCCGGACAGCGGGGACAGATCGGAAATGGCGGCGGCGGGACAACTGATGACTTGCAGCGCGGGATTACTCACCAACGGCGACAGATCGGAGATAGGGTTGTAGCCGATATCAACCGCCGCCAGCTGCTGTTTGTTCGCAAGCGGGGACAGATCGGAGATTTGATTAGAGGTCAGATTCACAGCGTTCAGAGACGATATGTTCGCAAGCGGTGAGATGTCAGAAATATCGCAGTTGTCGGCATACAGCTTCAATAAATCCTGCAAATCGGCAAGCGGCGCAAGCGAGGAAACATCTGTGCCTGAAAGAAACAGCATTTCCAGTTCTGTCAGAGATGAGATCGACGACAGGTCGGCGACCGGATTATAGGAAAGATCAAGGTCCACAAGTCCGGTCAGAGATGCAAGCGGCGAAATATCGGAAATCCGACAGTTGGCGAGCAGTAGCCTCTGCAGCTTTGTCAGAGAGGACAGCGCGGAGAGGTCCGAGAGGGCTTCATTTCCGGAAAGATCAAGCCATTTCAGTTCTGTCAGCGCGGCAAGCGGCGACAGATCGGTGATACCATCCGCGCGCAGCGTCAGGTCAGTAAGCGAAGTCATCGCCGACAGATAGGAAATATCACCGTCCATAGCACCGGTCGAGTAGAAGGAATGCAGATTTTTGATTTTGCCGAGTACGGACAGATCCCCGTGCGACGGGGTGAACTGCATTGCATGAACATCGGCGTTTTCGCAGTACGACAGCTGCTCACAGAGATCATTCGAGGCAAACAGCACATCGCAGACGTCCACATTTGCGCTGCGACGGTTGCCTACCGACGGAAAAACATGTATGACATCGGGATGCAGCTGTATGGTTTCGATGTCCTGCAAATCTCCCCATGTCAGCGCATCCTCCGCCGTACCGAGTGCCTTGCATACGGCAGTATGCAGCGCGGAAACGGAAAAGCACACGGGCGACTGCAGCAGTGCTTCGTACAGTTTTTCGCTTTGTGTGTCGTCATAGCCGGTTTGCAGTGTTTCGATGACGGTGTCGGTGTGACCGGGACCGAGCGCACGTGCACAGTCTGCCGCGAGCAGACATGCCTCGACTTTTTTCGTAAGATCATCGTCGTTTTCCGGGATCAGACTGTCGTAGGCATCCATGAAGGCATTGTATGCATTTGCGTAATCCTGTTCAAAGAACAAGGAACTGCCGCGCGCAATATGACGGTCAAAATCGGCGTATTTCTGCTTTTCTTGTATTTTTCCGGCAATCAGACGGGACAGCGGTACGGCAGAAATCAGCAGAACGGCGGCGAGGATGACCACGATCACGGTTTTGCGTTTCGTCATTGCGGATACTCCTTCGGTTGTTCGGACGCGGGACGTCCGCTGACATGGTAAAGATGGGAAACCGGGGACCAGTCGGTGATGGGACAGCCCTCCACTGCAAGCTCAAACAGAGATTCGTTGTCGGCAATCGGTGACAGATCGGAGATCGGTGTGTGATTTGCAAACAGATGCGAGAGGCTTTCATGACCGGTCAGCGGCGCAAGGTCGGTGACGGCGGTATCGCTGATGTCGAGGCAGGACAGCTGCGGGATAACAGCAATCGCCGACAGATCGGAAAAATCTTCTCCGATGATCTTCAGATCATTCAGCTCCGTCAGTCCGGCAAGCGGGGAAAGATCGGTGTCTGCACCAACGCGGATCTCAAGATCCGTGAGTCCCTGAATGCCCGCAAGCGGTGCAAGTGGTGTGTTTGCATCGGCGGCAAGCACAAGCCGACGCAGCTGCGGTATATCCGCAAGCTGTGACAGATCGGAAATCGGTGTTCCGACAATGGACAATTCTGACAGATCCGGGGCGTGGCACAGCGGTCCGAAATCGGTTACATCGGTATCGTTCAGATACAAATGCCGCAGTGCCGCAACGGATGACAGCGGCGTGAGGTCAGATACGGCAGTGTCGTTGAGCTCCAGTTTGGACAGATTCTGACAGGCGGCAAGCGGGGTCAGATCGGAAACTTCGGTATCGCTCAGACGTAAGCTGCTGAGCAGCAGTCCTGCAAGCGGGGAAAGATCGCTGATCGGTGTACGGCTTGCATATAAATGGTACAGTTCGGTACAGGCGGCAAGCGGCGAAAGATCGGAAACCGGCGTGTCCTCGATATGAAGCTGACCCAATGCGCCGCAGGTGCGCAGAGGCGTGAGATCGGTGACGGGACATCCGTCAAGCCTGAGGATCCGCAGCTTCTCACAGCCTGCAAGCGGTGATAAGTCGGTAACCGCGGTACCGTCGCAGTACAGGATTTCGAGTGCGGTGCTGCCTGCAAGCGGTGACAGATCGGTGACCGGATTGTGCTTCAGCTCCACCCGGTACAAATCGGGATTTCCCGCAAGCGGGGAAATATCAGAGATGCCGTTGTCTGACAGGAGCAGAGTGCGCAGATGCTTGTGTTCCGCAAGCGGCGACAGATCGGAAAATCCTGTATTTCCCGCATCCAGCGTCCGCAGAAGCGGCATGTCGGCAAGCGGCGCAAAGGACATGGGATGCGTCTGATCGATGTACAGGGCAGTGATCTTCGTCATGCCGGACAGCGGTGACAGATCGGTCACGGGCATACCCGACAGAACCAGCAAGTCCATATCGGTCAGCGCGGACAGAGGAGACAGGTCTGTGACCTTTGTCTCGCTCAGATAGAGTGTCTTCAGTTTTGTCAGCGATGCCAGCGGCGAGAGATCGGTGACGGGTGTCCCGCTCAGTGACAGCTTCTCCAGCTGTACAAGTGAGGACAGCGGTGACAGATCGGCGATCTGTGTACAGTAGGACAGATCGAGGGATTTTAACTCCGTCAGTCCGGCAAGCGGGGAAAGATCGGCAATCGGGAAATAGGAAAGACTCAGCTCCCACAGAGAGGTCATCGCAGATAAAAACGAGAAATCTTCCGATTCCGGGATTAACATGCTGAACTCCCGCAGATTTTTGATGGCACCAAATTGAGAGAGGTCCCCGTCCGACAGATGAAATCCCGTCGCTTCGACTGCGGCATTTGCGGCATAGGAAAACTGCGCACAGAGTAATTCGGAGTTCAGAATCTCTGTAAACGGATCGATCGGGACGTGGATGGGATCGCCTTCCAACGGACGGATGCTCACAGCATAGGGTTTGATACTGACGGTTTCAATGCGCTGAAGGTCACCCCAGGTCAGCGTATCCTCCGCGGCACTCACCGCCTGACAGAACGCACTGTGCAGCGCATCATGCGCAATACGGACGGGTGCGGTCATCAGCATGTCATGCAGGGCTTGACTTTCGGTATCGGCATAGCCGCGCATCAGCGTCTGGATGACACCGTCCGTATCTCCAAGCTGTGACTGACATTCTGCCGCAAGCCGGCAGGCGTTTGCCAGCTTTTCACGGTCTGCCGTATCTTCCGGGGTCAGACTGTCGTAAGCGGCGGAAAATGCTTCATACGCACGGGTGTAATCTTTTTCAAAATACGCTTCACTGCCGATTTTTGTCTGCCGGTCAAATGCGGCATACCGTTCCCTCTGTGCAAGCATCTCGGACAGCGGGCCGATACCAATGATCGCCGTCGCGATCAGTATCAGTATGATCATGCCAATCAGAGCCATTCTCGTTTTCATCGTTGTCACCCCTTTTTTATTATTGTACCATACATATATCTCTTTGTCAAGATGTGCGGGAGATGGATAAAAAATGCGGGCTGCTGCACGTACGCGCAGCAGCCCGGACAGACGGATCAGATGAACTTGGTAATAACACCCTGTCCCCAGAGAACAAGAAGAATGATCGGCATGACATACTTGACATAAGCATACAGCCAACGCGGGAACTTCAGACCGTTGCCGGCATTTGCTTCCTCAAGGAAGTTCTTCCAGCCCCAGCCATACTTTTCGGAGGTGCAGAACAGAACGTAGACGAGAGAGCCGAGGGGGAGAATATTGTTGGAGATGATGAAGTCCTCAAGGTCGAGCACATTGGTGCCGGGACCGAAGGGCGTGAAGCCTGCCCACAGGTTGAAGCCGAGCGCACAGGGCAGGGAGAGGACTGCAATCAGAATGAGGTTGATGGCGCAGGACTTCTTTCTCGACCAGCCGGCAGCATCCATACCGAACGCGATGATGTTTTCAAACACCGCGATGACTGTGGAAACAGCAGCAAAGATCATGAATAAGAAGAACAGTGCGCCCCACCAGCGACCGCCGGGCATGACGTTGAAGACGTTGGGCAGTGTCTGGAAGACCAGACCGGGACCTGCACCGGGGTCAATACCGAATGCAAAGCAGGACGGAATGATGATTAAGCCCGCGGTGAACGCGACAAACGTATCGAGCGATGCGATGACGATGGATTCGCCGAGCAGGGAGCGGTCACGGGAGATGTACGTTCCGAAGATCGCCATCGAGCCCATACCGATGGACAGCGTGAAGAACGCCTGCCCCATAGCTGCAAAGATGACCTCGCCGACACCGGCTTCTACCATCTTGCCGAAGTCCGGGATCAGGTAGTACTTCAGACCCTCAGCCGCGCCGGGCAGTGTAACGGCACGAACAGCCAGAATCGAAATGATGGCAAGCAGTGCAAGCATCAGAACCTTGGTGACCTTTTCAACGCCGTTTTTCAGACCCAGCGAGCAGATGAGCATACCGAGAACAACAGCAATCAGCATGAAGCCGACGACAATGACAGGATCCAGCGTCATATCGACAAACTGCTGGGAAACCTGCTCTGTGCTCTGACCGGTAAAGTCATCACGCAGGAATTTGATGAAATAATAGAACATCCAGCCGGTGATCGATGTGTAGAACATCATCAGCAAGTAGTTGCCGGCACCGCCGATCCAGCTGAACCAGTGCCATTTTGTACCCTTGGGTTCGAGTGCTGCAAACGAACCGACAATGCTCTTGCGGCTCGCACGACCGACTGTGAATTCCATTGTCATGATCGGAAGACCGAAGATGACCAGGAACAGAAGATAAATGAGAATAAATGCTGCACCGCCGTACTGACCGACGATGTAAGGGAAGCGCCATACGTTGCCAAGACCGATGGCACAGCCTGCGGAAATCAGAATGAATCCGAGGCGGGAACCAAACCGTTCTCTTTCCATGATGATTTCTCCTTTGAAGTAAATTTTGGTGCTTTCATTATAACACATTTGGCTTACTTTGTCTACTGTTTTATGATATTTCCGCACAGAAAATTTTTCGGTGCATACAATGGGAGTGTCAGGTATGATACCGTGAAAGGAGCAGAATATGGCAATCAAAATCTATATCGATCAGGGACACAATCCGGAAAACCCCAATGCCGGTGCGGAGGC
>JAFTLK010000373.1 GCA_017455975.1 Clostridia bacterium
CGGATCGCGGTATAGAAGTCGATGACGATCTCGGCGGAGGTTCTCGTGCGGTCAGCAAACGCCCAGCCGTCGTTTGTGATGGAGGTGCCCATTGACATACCGTAGCTGCCGAACATATCGACAGAGGAGTAGTCGTGCTTGATCAGTTCGTAGCCCCAATCGACGAGACGCTTGGTCGTTGCCTTGACATAGTCACGGACAGCGGGGATGGATGGATCAAGATACGCCGCATCACGGGAGAGCTTCCATTCGGCGGGAATCGACGGATCGAGGTCATGGAGCAGACGGATCCAGATACCCGGCTTGACACCTTTGGCGCGCATCTCGTCGGCAAGCGTCTTCATATCGCCGAAGTTTTTGTTGCCGTGATCCCACGGACCTGCAGTCGGATTGTCGTGCCAGCCGTCATCGATGACCATGTACGGGCGGTTTTCAAGACCCTCACACAGCTCTGCAATGTATTCGGAGTCACACAGAATCTCCGCGCGGGAGGATTTGCCATATGCGTAATACCAGTTGTTGGAGCCGTAAACGGGTTCTTTCGGGAAAATCGGATCGGGACACATATCACAGCAGAATTTGTGACCTGCGGAGAAAGCGTCGGTATCCGTATATTCGCGGCAGATGACGGTTGCTGCATGGAGGGTACGGCCGCCAAGTTCGACACCCATACCGCCGCAGCGGACGTCAAGATACAGAGAAATGCCCTCACCGTCTGCGTGCCAGACACACATCGCACCCGGTCTGACGCGGACACCGTACCCGGCAAGTGCCTTTGCCTGTGCATCATATGCAAGGAAGTACCACGGCATATGAAGCTCGGGCGTGATGGAACCCCAGTGCAGGGTACCGTAGCCGCGTTCCCAGTCATCGCCGTAAACGGAAGCGGTGTCGGGCAGACGGCACGCAAAGCGCAGAAGCACCCAGCTGACAGCGGATTCGGATGCGGTCAGTGTGACGTCGAGTGCGTCTCCGGTGTTTTTGACAGCGACCGTTACGTCAGCATCGGTGAATGTACCGTCTGCGGCAGGGCAGAGCTTTTTCAGTGCTCTTTCATCGCCGATGATCGCGGAAACGGTCAGGGGAGCGGATAAAAGATTTGGAAAAGTTGTCATGGGAGAATCTCCTTTATGAAAATAGTTGTATTTACACGATAATGTACGGTATACGCAAATATGTTATTGTAGGGGCGATTCACGAATCGCCCGTTGTAACGTTCGTGGAAAAGCACTTACTTCTCCGCCGGCTTGATCTTCTTTAGCCACTTGCCGCTCTTGAGACGGAAATAACACCAGATGCATTTGATGATCTGGTCGATTTTAAGAAACGTATAAACCCAGAACGCGGGCAGATCGAGCACAAGACCGGCCAGCGCACCGAGCGGTACGGACGCGACCCAGAGGAACAGAATATCGCCTGCCATTAAAAACTTCGTATCGCCGCCCGCGCGGAGAACGCCTTTGGTCAGAATCGAGTTCATCGACTGGAAGATGACGATAAACAGAATTGCGTTCATCAGCTCCCACGCAATTTCCTTGGCATCAGGCGAGACATTATAGTAGCCGATGATCGGTCCGCGCAGAATGAGAATGACCAGCGCCGCGAAGACACCGATGATGCCGCCCATGATGAGGAAGGTATAGCCCTGACGCTGTGCCTTTTCGTAGTCGCCTTCACCCATCGTATGCCCGGTGATGATGCCGGACGCATTGGAAATGCCTGTAGTGAGGACAGAGGAGAGCTGCTGTACGACCATGGTGACCGAGTTTGCCGCAACGAATGCGGAACCGATGCGTCCCATAATCATCGCAACTGCGTTGTTGCCGAGCGCCAGCAGGGCATCGGAGATCAGAACAGGAATCGAAATGCGGATGTATTCGGAGAGCAGGTCGCGCACCTTCATCGTCAGATCGCGCAGACGGTAGGTGATGCGCTTGTCAATGAAGAAGAAGTATCCGCAGATAAAGCAAAGCTCAAAGATACGCGCAATCAGTGTGCCGAGTGCCGCACCGCCGATCTCCATACGCGGTGCACCGAGATGACCGAAGATGAAAACCCAGTTGGAAAAGACATTGACAAAGAACGCGCAGATGGAGCAGATCAGCGGCACGCGCACCTGTCCGACGGTTCGCAGGACAATGGTGCAGGTTGTTGTCAAGCCCATACAGATGTACGTCGGTACCATCCAGAACAGATATGTCACACCGTGTGCGATGATTTCCTTATCCGGCGTATAGATTTTCATGATGAGTGCCGGGGCAGCAATCGTTGCAGCTGTGAACACGGCGCTGAACAGAAAGACGAAGCGCAGCATGATGGTGACAGCTTTTTTGAGCGAATGTATTTCCTTCATGCCCCAATAGCGCGAAGTCAGAACAGAGGCACCCATACCGATACCCATGCAGCAGATCATGAACAGGTTGATAAACTGCGTGGCGAGGGAAGACGCGGACAGCTGTGCATCGCCCATTTTCGAGAGCATAATGGTGTCCATTAAGTTAATGCCGACGGTAATCAGGCTCTGCAGCGAAACGGGAACGGCGATCTTGAACATCTGCTTGTAAAGTGCGGTATCGCCGAGATACGATCGGATGTTGGACTTGGACATGAGGACGCTCCTTGTATACTGTATTATCTCATATAATTATATACCTTTTCGCATGCAATGTCAAGAAAAATCGGGAAATATGGGAATTTGAGTTATTCTGTATTGACAGCAGCGGTTTTGCGTGGTACAATGAACAACAGAAACGGAGGGATGCATATGACCCGAAAATTTTCGGTTCCGGAGCATTATACAGATGTCTGTGCGGAGATCTGCCGCCGGCGCAAACGAATTCTGACGCGCTGCGGAATCTGGGCGACCGCGGCTTTGGCGCTGGAATATCTGTATCTCTGGGAGTATTTTGAAACGCGTATCGGATGGATCGGTGCAGCTGTCCTCGCCGTTGCGCTGCTCGTGATCTATCCTGTTAAAATCGGGGTTCTGCCCCTGATTACCGATCGCGGTTGGGAGGGGCGTGTGCGGGATGTGAAGAAGCGTTCATACATTCATTTCACGAATCTCTGGAATCGCAGTTTTTCCGGCATGACCACACGGGTTGAGGGACATGTTTATCTTTACGGCCGCGAAGGGCGATCGCCGCTGCTCGAAAAATATGTTCCGCACCGCCATAAATTCGTTCTGCGTGACGGTGCGGCTGAGCTGCCATACCGTGCGGGCGATACGCTTCGCTGCTATATCGGCGGTACCTATCCCGTCATTGTGAAGCGGCAGGGAGAGGACGGATATCCGCCGCGTGTCTGTATTTTCTGCGGAAAAACCGAGTGTGATCGGGAACGCGAAGTCTGCGATTTCTGCGGATTTTCGTTGATTACACCCGAGGAAACCGTCAATTTTGTGGAATACGGAATGTGAGTATACTTTAGTTTGTTAAAATTCACATAGTTTTCAGAAAAAAATCTGCTGTTTTTCGGAAAAATTTTTCAAAAACATCTATACAAGCCGCAATTCCTATGGTATAATATAACCATCGGAGATACATCGGATCGGTTATCCGATCGAATGTGTTTTCAAAAAACGGTTTCTCTTTTGTCAAAATGCACAGAAATATTGCTTTCACTTTGTGTAAAACGCCAAATGTAAAGAAATGCTTCTCTACATCTTGACAATACGATGTAAATCGTGTATACTATAGATGGGTAAAACAACTGTCGTAACAAAACGCACGAGAGAGGAGTATGCGCCCATCTGTAAATATCGAGAATGAGAAAAGGAAGTAAACATCATGGCAAGAAGAAAAAGAGCATTTAACCGTATGCCCGACGCAGAACTGATCGTTATGCAGGGTATTTGGGACGCAAAGAAGAACGGATTTGACAAGGTCCGTGCATCCCAGCTGATCGAAGCGTATCCGGATACTGTCGGCCAGCAGAAGCTGACGACCGTTCTGACGCTTCTCACCCGTCTTCTCGACCGCGGATATGTTTCCATTGAAAAGGTCGGCCGCTCCAACATCTATTCCGCTGCTATTTCTGAAGAAGAGTACTGCAAGCTCGCAACAAAGGATTTCGTTTCCTCTGTCTGCCGTAAGTCCACGGGCAACCTGTTTGCAGCGCTTGTTGATGGCAGCATGGTCGAAGACGGTGATATCGACGAGCTCCGCGAGCTCATGAACAAAGAAGAGAAATAAGGATGCAATGACTGCATCAGCCAGCACACATTGTGCTATTGTGTGCCGGTGAACAGTACTGCCGTCTCCTTCCTCTTCGGAAAGGACAGGCTGACAACCCATGCTGGAAGAAGTATTGATCATTCTTCTTCTGACGATTCTTTTCACCATCAGTACCATATTTGCATATCTTGTCCGGAGAACCATGCATGGCGGATGCGGACAATCCATGTATCTGATCTGGCTGGCTGTGATGCTTGCGGCGGTTATTCCGCTGCAGCTCGCACCGCCGCTGATCAACGTGATTGTCAGCGAACGTACGGCGACCGAAGTCGAGCCGCCGTACCGTGATATGCATCCCGAGATCGTGATGATCACTGATGCCTCCCGCGTCATCAGACAGGGAGAGCTTCCGGTAATTCGCGCACATCTTCAGTCGCTCGACGATGCACTCATTGCGGACAACGGTGAAACCGTTGCATTTAATGTCTCCGGTCTGATGCTTGCGTGTATGCACTTTACGGTCTTTGTATGGGCGGTCGGTTTTTCCTACTGCTTTATCAGAGAACTGATCGAATACCGCGACATCAAGCGATACCTGTACGAAAACTCCGACCCTGTTGTGGATGAAGACACGCTCGCGCTGTTTCATCTGTGCAGGGAACAGATAGGGCTGCGGCGGTCGATCCCGCTGCGCCGCATCAGGGAAGACTTCCCGATGACTCCGTGTGTAATCGGATTTCATCGGCCGACCGTTTTTCTCAGTGCGTTTTGTGATGACATGGATTCGTCTCATCTTGCGAACATTTTTACCCACGAGCTTTGTCATGTAAAGCGACGCGACATGCTTTACAAACTGCTTTTGGTGCTGACAACGTCTGTGCACTGGTTTAATCCCATCTCCATTCTGCTCAAGCGGGCGGTGACGGAGGATCTCGAAATGGCATGTGACGCAAGCGTTCTCCGCTATCGGAGAGGTGCTTCCGTGCGTGACTATATGGAATCCATCCTGACTGTAGCCGAGTATGTGAGACGGGAGCGACAGGCACGGCGTCAGTGTGAGCATATGTTCCGCGCTGCCTTTTTCATGGCAAATGATACGACTCCAAGCTATCTGAAAAGGAGATATCTGCACATGAAAACGACTCGTGAAAAGAAGAATCTGAAAACTGTTTATTCTGTATGCGCAGGATTTCTTGCGCTGATTTGTGCCGCAAATGTTGCGGTGCTGTCCTCCTGCTCCTATGTCCGGGCAACGGATGAAACCTACGGTGCTGCGGCAGCAGGTGAGGACGCCTATCTCTGTGACCCTGTAGAGGTTGCATTTACGAATTATTTCTGCGTACCGGACTTTGCGGATATCACGGAGGAGCAGTTTGCCGGGATTGCATCTGTGGATGTGTTTCTGGTGAAGCCGCAGGACGGTACACCCAATGCTGTTTATGTTTCCATTGACGGCGGTTCCGTCGAAATGCTGTCCCCGTGTATTCTGACGCTGGATGCTTTTGAAAACAGCATTCTGCCGAAGATTGACGAAATGGAGCAAGCCAACGACGCGGTGAATTTCGACGGTAAGAAGTTCCGTGCGTTCTACTGTGTAAAGGATCCGAACGATCCCGAACTCGAACCCCGTGCGGTTGCCGAAATGCAGTCGTTGTTCCCGATTACAAAGGAAACCGCTGTCGCGCTGTATGACCCATACACGACGGCGCGTGAGGATGCGCTCATCTATGCGTATCTTTATAACGCAGGTCTTGTCAACGAAGCTGCATTTTCCGAGTTGGCACTGGAAGCCAGGCTCAGCGCAATTTCTGCGCTCGACGGTGCTGACATCACGGTGACTGCGGCAGAATCGATTGCCGGATTTGCCGTTGACGCGGATGTGTTTGAGGACCGCAGTCCGATGTATGCCGCGTATATGTCTGAATATATGAGCCTCCGCCAAAAAGAAGCGGATGATTCGGCTGCATTGGTGCTTGAAGAATTGTCAACGCAGATCGACATCAACGGCAACGGAATCGTCGGCGAATAAAATTCAGAGCAAACGATACGACTCCAAACAATCTGAAAAGGAAATATCAGCACATGAAAACGACACGCGAAAAGAAGAATCGGAAAACCATTCTTTTTCTGTGCGCAGGGATACTTGCGCTGATCTGCGCCGCAAATGCTGCTGTGCTGTCCTCCTGCTCGCATACGGAAGCATCTGATGATGCCATTGGCGATGCCGTGCCGGAGGAAGAAATTTTCGTTTACGATCCCATCGAAACCGCGCTTGCAAACCATTTCTATGTGCCGTCATTCTCCGATATCACAAAAGAACAGTTTGCGCAGGTCGAGACGTTGGATGTCTATCTCGTGACACCGCCGGAGAGCGATAACATCATACTGATGCCGATTGAATATCCGGCGTTTTCCGAAAATCCGCATAACGCGGTTTATGTTTCCATTAACGGCGGCAATGTCGAGCACTTGATGCCATGTATGCTGACAAAGCGCCTGTTTGAGGATAGCTTTTTGACGCAGGTATCGGAAGGGTATGAAGATAAAGCGCTGGCAGAACGTTGTGTGAAGCGTCTGCGTGCGTTCTATTCTGTCAAGGATCCTGCCGATCCCGAACTGGATGCGAGCGCTGTTTCGAATATGCTTGCACTGTTTCCGATCACCAAGGAAACACCGGTTGCCATGTACGATGCATTTGTCAATGCGCGGGAGGATCAGTTTCTGTACATTCACCTCTATGAAGCAGGAATGGTAAATGAAGCTGCATTTTCCGAGAGCGCACTCCGTGCAAAGCTGGCATCAATTCCCGCTCTGGCTGATGCGGAAATTCAGATCATGACCGCGTCCAGTCTCGCAGACTTTGATGTTGACCCGAATCTGTTCAAAAATTGCGGCAGCTCTTACCGTGTAAACAATCCCGAATACAGGATTGCCATGGAAGAACAAAAAGCGCAGTATGAGGCCGATACGGTGAAAATGGAGAATGACTTCCAAATCGACATCAACGGAAACGGAGTCATAGGGGAATAAACCATCCATGTGGGATGCCCATCCAACGGCATCCCTCTTTTTTTGCGCAAATCTCTTGACAATTCCGGGACTTTATGGTATACTTTATAAGTACTGAATATTCGGAGAGTTATCGAAGCGGTCATAACGAGGCGGTCTTGAAAACCGTTTGGGAGCAATCCCGCGTGGGTTCGAATCCCACACTCTCCGCCAATAAAAAAGAGAACTTTTGCCTGTCAAAAGTTCTCTTTTCATTTAACCCGGTCGCAGGCGAAGATCATCCGCCGGCGGTTTTTTCTATTTCGCAGTTTCGTCCGCTTTCAGAACCTCTGCAACGGAAGCTGCAAGACCGGCAACGCCCTGAATAGAGGAGGGAATGATGATCTTGTTTGCCTTGCCGTCAGCGGCGCGCTCGAATGCTTCGAGACTCTTAATGGTGAGCACTGCCTGGGAAGGATTGGCTTCGTTGATCTTCTGAATACCGAGCGCGGTTGCTTCCTGCACCTTGAGGATGGCTTCGGCTTCACCTTCGGCGCGGCGGATCATCGCTTCACGTTCTGCATCGGCGCGGAGAATCTGGGATTCCTTTTCTGCCTCTGCTTCAAGGATCATCGCCTGCTTACGGCCTTCTGCAACGAGAATCGCAGAATTCTTTTCGCCTTCTGCCTTCAGAATGGATTCGCGGCGTTCGCGTTCTGCTTTCATCTGCTTTTCCATTGCGTCCTGAATTTCCTTGGGCGGCATGATGTTCTTCAGCTCAACGCGGTTGACCTTGATGCCCCAGGAGTCGGTTGCTTCGTCAAGGATCGTGCGCATCTTGGTGTTGATGATGTCGCGGGAGGTCAGCGTGGAGTCAAGCTCCAGTTCACCGATGATGTTGCGCAGCGTGGTTGCGGTCAGGTTTTCAATCGCTGCCATCGGATTCTGTACGCCATAGGTGAACAGCTTGCAGTCGGTGATCTGATAGAAGACGACGGTGTCGATCTGCATCTTGACATTATCCTTGGTGATAACCGGCTGCGGCGGGAAGTCAACGACCTGTTCCATCAGGGAAATACGCTTTACAACCTTATCAAGGAACGGGATCTTAAGGTGAAGTCCGGTCGGCCAGACGGTATGGAAAGCGCCGAGGCGTTCCACTACAAAGGCGTGTGCCTGTGTGACGATGTGAATGTTGGAAATGATCAGCACAAAAAATACGGCGATCAGTACGAGAATCAGCATGGGATCCATAAAAAGACTCCTTTCGGTTTTGAATTACAGTGGTGTAACGATCAGTTTGACACCTTCTATACGCATTATACGTACATCGGTGCCGGTGGGAATTTCATCGACGGTGTCATCGGTACGCGCCGACCAGATCTGACCCATGACGCGCACCTGACCGGTCTGCTCGCGGTCGGAGATCGTTTCTGTGACGAGTGCGGTCTGTCCGATGACGCGGTCTGCGTTGGTCGGCTGGTGTTTTGGGTGCCGCAGGCGCGCTGAGAGGCGCCATGTGGCAGCGAAGACGGCTGTGGTGATCAGCAGCCATACAAGCACCTGAATCCACACAGCGACGTTCAGAAACGCAAGCACGATGGCAGCCAGGGTGCCCGGCATAAACCAGATGGCAATCAGATTCATCGTATTGGCTTCGACGATGATCGAAAGTATGAAAAAGCCGATCCAGATAAAAAGCATGATATCAATCATGTAGGTTTCTCCTTTCAAAGAGAATGTATACAGAGGCGCATTTGAGATACCTCGAATTGGGGTTACGCTCCGGGGAATTTGACGATTTTCGTTATTTTGGTTTCCTCGCCGACGGTTGTCAGCTCAAAAAGCAGGGGAAGGACATCGGTCGGACGGATATCGTCGCGGAAGGTGCCGTTATTCTGATAAATCTGATATTTGACGACATAATAGCGGCGGACTTCATTCTGCGATACGATTTTGTCTGCATCGCCTCTGTGCTCCACGGATATGGAATGAATCTTCTGCATTGTGAACATCCCGGGGATCGGATACGCATTTTTCGTATCGTAATCATCGGAGATGAAGGTCCGGTACGTTTCGTAGTCACCTCGTATAACGCAGTTGAAGTAGTTCTGGAAGAAGACAAGACCGGTGCCGAAATATGAGCCGTCCTCATCAAGTGCGACCTCGGTGGATTGCGCTCCGTCAATATACTTGATATCGCGGTTCATCTTCATGTAGGTCTCATCTTCAAAGATGTCTGATTCGTAGTCTGCCGGGGCGAACAGGATGTCGAGCGGTTCATATCCGGAGCCGCCCGAATAAAATGCCGAATAGTAGTCACCGTTGACGGCAATCTCGTAAACGACCGAGATCACGACAGAGAAGAGCATGATGCCGCAGATGACAAGGACGATCAGAAGCAGTCTTCTGTGCGGTGTCAGCGGTTTTTTCTTTTGCTTTGGCTTTGGGGTTTGATTGTTCAAGGCTGGTGTCCTTTCGGTTATTGCGGATATGCAAAGAGGGACTGTCTGATCGGCAGTCCCTCATCTGTGATGATAAAATTAAAGAGCGATGTATTTCTTCAGATTTTCGAGACCCCAGGAGATACCGAGGAGGTTGTCTTCACAGCCTTCAAATTCGATGGATACGAAGCCGTCATAGCCGTTCTTCTTCAGCGTCTGAATGCTCTGGCAGATGTGTGCATCACCGTGACCGACGATGGTACCGCGGAGGAAATCACCAGCACGGGTCTGGAACCAGCCTGCGCCGGGGTTGACGGACATGCCGCTCTTGAGGAAGAAGTCCTTTGCATGGACGTGCTTTGCGTAGGGAGCCATGATCGCAACAGACTTCCACGGATCTTCGTCTGCGCACATGAAGTTGCCGAGGTCGACGAGTGCGCCGAAGTTCGGATGAGCAACGGTGTTGATGAGCTTTTCAACACGGTTTGCGTCCTGGGAGAAGTAACCGTGGTTTTCGGTCATCGTGCCGACGCCCTTCTGTTCTGCGTACATAGCAACTTCGCGGATCGCGTCTGCCATAACGGGGAGGCAGTCATCGTAGCCGATGTTGATCTTTCTGCCGCGGGGCTGGCTTGCAACGTCGTGACGCATATTTGCAACGCCGAGTGCCGCTGCCTTGTCAACCATTGCCTTTACGCGTTCGATTTCAGCCTTGGTGTCGCCGCCGGAGCCGTTGATGAAGTCTGCGCCAACGCAGAAGGATGCGCGTGCAAGACCCTTTTCTGCTGCGTATTCACCGATCTTCTGCAGCTCGCAGAGATCAACGTTGGACCAACCGGATTCTACGAATTCGATGCCTTCAAAGCCCATTTCTGCAGCCTTGTCGATGACGCCGTAGATGCCGAGGGATTCGACATAGCGGCCGAAGCTGTAAGTGCTGACACTTGTTTTCATGATATAATACCGTTCCTTTCGATATTGTATTCTTTTTGTTTAGGTGACATTCCGTTTGCCCAGAATGAACACCTCTGTTCCTTAACATTGTACCATAAATTCTGCTGTTTGTAAAGGGATTTGGCGATTTTTCTTTTGCATTGGACAAAAAATCGGTTATACCTGCTTCACTTCCTGAATCATCGATTCTGTCTGTAGACCTCAAATGCAAGAATGGATGCGGCGGAGGCTGCGGAAAGTGCACCGTCAAACACTCTGCCGTAATCGAGGCGGACAACCGTATCTGCCATATCAAGCACACGGCGTGAAATGCCGCGTTTTTCACCGCCGTCAATCAGAAACAGCGGACGTGACAGGTCAGCGTCATATACCGAAACAGAATTGTCAATATCGGCGCAGAGCACACGGCAGCCGTGACCGCGCAGAAGCCTGACCGCTGACACACCGTCCTCTGCGACAAACATCGGGAAGCGTTCGGACGCACCGGCAGATGCGCGGCAGACGACACCGGCGGCGGTCATCCAGTTGCGCTTCGGCAGGATCATGGCATCGACCCCCGCGGCGTACAGCGAGCGCATTGCATAACCGAAGTTATAAGGGTCCTCAATGCCTTCCAGCATGACAAAAAAGCCGTTTTTCGGCAGTGTTGCGAGCGTATTCTCTGTCAGGGGGGGCAGGGTACGGTCGGTGGTTTTGGCAATGACACCGCCATGTGTGGAGCCGATGGTTATGGCATCCAGCTCTGCCATAGGACAGCGTTTGATGGAGAAACCAAACTCCTCTGCACGGTGAGACAGCCACGCAAGCTCCTTTGCGTGGGAGGCGGCACGTTCCTCTGCGTACAGAAGCTCTGTGATGCGTCGGTCGTTATACGGAGACGACTGCATTTCCAGTACCGCACGGATCGAAACCATGCCCTCCAGCAAATTGGAATCGGTGAATTTTTCTTGTTCTTTGATCATGATGCAATCCTCAAAAGGTGATGCCCGGACAGCACATTCGCCATCCGGGACGGAAAAATTGTTTAATTGTCGTGTGTCATTTTGGACATCTGGCGCTGTGCCATGACAAGTCCGTAGTAGATGCCTTGTTTGCGTACCAGTTCATCGTGCGTGCCGACCTCGGCGATCTTTCCCTTATCAAGGACGATCAGACGGGTTGCATTGCGCAGCGTGGACAGACGGTGGGCGATTGCGAGGGTGGTGCGGTTCTTTGACAGCTTCTGCAATGCATCCTGGATCTGCTTTTCGGTTTCGGTATCGAGGGATGCCGTTGCTTCGTCGAGAATCAGAATCCGCGGGTTGTGCAGCAGTGCCCGTGCAATCGAAACACGCTGACGTTCACCGCCGGAAAGGGTATGTCCCTTTTCACCGACTTTGGTGTTGTAGCCGTCGGGCAGCTTCATGATAAACTCATGCGCGCCGGCGATTTTGGATGCAGCAATGATTTCATCACGCGTCGCATCCGGCTTTGCATATGCGATGTTATCATAAATGGAGCCGGAGAACAGGAAGGTTTCCTGCAGAACAACACCGATCTGAGAACGCAGGCATTCCTGCGAAAGGTCGCGGATGTCCTCGCCGTCGATACGGATGGCACCGTCCTCGACTTCGTACAGACGCATGACCAGATTGATCAGTGTGGATTTGCCGACACCGGACTTACCGACGATACCGATGAACTCACCCGGCTGGATGTCGAGGGTAATTCCTTTGAGGACTTCCGTTGCATCATCATAGCCGAAATGGACGTTGTCAAAGGAGATCTGACCGACAATTTCGATATCCTTTGCGCTGTCCTTGTCACCGATCTCAACATCCTCATCGAGCAGGTCGAAGACCTTGACGATTGAGGTGTAGATTCTGGTCAGCATACGCTGGATATTGGCAATCAGGAAGACGGGACCGGAGTAGAGCATGCTGACGTAGGATGAGAACTGCGCCATTTCACCGAGCGTCATATCACCGCCGAGAATGGCGTTTCCGACGTACACAAGCAGGAAGTATTCGCCGATACGCATGAAGAAA
The DNA here is from genome assembly GCA_017455975.1 of Clostridia bacterium. GTDB lineage: Bacteria > Bacillota > Clostridia > Oscillospirales > CAG-272 > RGIG3925. The sequence continues at coordinate 12,589 of JAFTLK010000373.1, forward strand.
TCGACGAGCGGACGGAAGATTGCGTAGAAGCGTTCGTTCTTTGCGGAGATCTGCGCCTCCTGATACGTGATCTTATCGTAGCGTTCCATTTCATAGTGCTCCATGCCGAATGCCTTGACGACACGAATGCCGGAGAAAATGTCATGGAGGACGGTGCTGGCCTTGGCGTTGGTGATCCACTGCTTATGGTAGATACGGTGTGTATACCGCCAGAACATGCGCATGAAAATTGAGCAGATCGGGATCGGCAATATGATCATCAGAGCAAGACGCCAATCCTCGATGAACAGCATGATTGAGATGCCGACAAGGATGAGCAGCTGCTCAACGATGTTTGCAAGACGGTTGACGATGAACTGCTGTATCTCTGCAGTATCTCCGGTTACACGCTGCATAATCTCACCGGCGGTTCGCTTGGAGATTTTGGAAATAGACAGCATCTGTACCTTATCGAAGACCATTTCGCGCAGACGGACAATGATGCGGTTTCCGGCGTGAATCAAGGACATGGAGCGTCCCCACGAAACGAGCTTGGTCAGCAGGCGAAGAACGAACATCGACAGGATGACAAGCGCAAACTCGGAAAAGCGGTTTGATGCCATCGGTGTGATGAACTCGTCTACAAGAAGCCGGTTGAGGTATGGGCCGATCATATTCATGCCGGTGATGGCAAAGAACAGAATAACCGACAGCAAAAGATGCCATTTATACGGGCGTGCGATCTCCCAAAGGCGGGAGAAGATGCGTCCTTTGTCGACGCAATGCATGCAGATATTGGATCCTGCGCGGTACTTACGGCCGCATTTGGGACAGTAGCGGTTATAACTCTTGTCATATTCCGGGTCAAACAGACCCGTGTCGATGTAGTGATTGATGCGCTTTGCAATCGTTGCGTATTCGTTCTGATGGGACAGATCACCGCGGCAGAGAACCGTCAATCGGCCGTCGCAGAGACATTCGAGTGCAACTTCTCCGATGCCGGAGGTCGCGTGGAACTCGGTCATAGCGGAGATCGGATATCTGGCACGCTCACGTTCGTGTTCTATGATATAAAAAACATCGTCAACGAGTGCGGCATAACCGATCTGCGGGGTACAATCGGCGACGGTCAGATCAGAGGAGAGTACCATGGTCGGTGTCTTTCCCTCCAGCTCCGGCAGACACCGGACGATCTGCTCCCAGATCAAAGCGCGTCGGTTGGAATTGCGCGGGGGTGTTTGTTTGTTCAAGGGGGGTTCACCTCGGATTCGTTTTATGTCTGGACTTGCAGATTACAGATACAGCTCGATCTTCTTGTAGCTTGCACGGTCAAGGGCTTCGACGGACGGAATTTCAAAGCGGTTTCCGTCAACGTCAACAATGAAAACGTGCTCGTGGTCGACCTTCAGCATAGAGCGATATGTATCCTGTACGGTGAAAGAGAAGTCGGAGGCGTTTTCCAGATCGACACGCCAGTAGGAGAAGCCGTAGCGTTCCTTGACGGAGAGGATCTTCTTGATGCGCGGCGCATAATATTTGCGGCCGAGCTCACCGCGCAGGATCTTCTGTGTTGCTTCGGACAGTGCCGACAGCTCGCGGATCATGCCGATCTCCTTCTGATCTTTGTCAAGCACGGAAATATAGGAATACGGCATATCGAAGGGGAATGCACTGTGTAAAAACACGCGCTCGTAGGTCTGTTCCTCATCTGCGCCTTCTTCATTCGGCTGAGTGGTTTTCAGCGAGAGGAAGCCGTCCTGTTCCGAAAAGACGGCGTTGGTATCATCCAGATACCGGATTTTGACGACCGCATCAAGTGCGGACACCTGCGTTTGCGTTTCAGCCATGATGGTTATCCTTTCATGTATACTGTTGATGCTGCGGGCACATCAGGCCTCAATGCCGACGTTCTTGAGTGCGTCAGCCTGCAGCTTGTAGAGCTTGTAGTAAATGCCTTTCTTTGCGAGAAGCTCGTTGTGCGTACCAAATTCGGGCATCTTGCCGTTTTCGATGACGATGAGCTTGTCAGCAGAGCGGAGCGTGGAAAGTCGATGCGCGATCATAATGGTCGTACGGTTTTTGGTCAGTCGTTCCAGAGCCCCCTGAATCTGACGCTCTGTCTGGGTGTCCATTGCGGCGGTCGCTTCATCGAGGATCAGTATCTTCGGATTGCGCAGGATTGCGCGGGCAATGGAAACACGCTGGCGTTCACCGCCGGAAAGATCCCGGTAGCCGAAACCGATCTGTGTTGCGTAAGCATCCGGAAGCTTCATGATGAAGTCATGCGCTCCGGCGATTTTTGAGGCTTCGAGCACCTCTTCATAGGTCGCATCGGGACGGGCGTAACGAATGTTGTCAAGGATCGTACCCATGAAGAGGTAGGTCTCCTGGGAAACAATCGCAATGTTTTTGCGGATATCCGCAAAGGACAGATCGCGGACGTTGATGCCGTCAATCAGGATTTCACCTTTATTGACGTCATACAGACGGATGAGCAGGTTCGCAAGCGTGGACTTTCCGGCACCGGTATGTCCGACAATTCCGATGACATGACCCGCTTCAATATCGAAAGAAACACCGTCGATGACCTTACGGTTCTTGACGTAGGAAAATTCAACATCGCGGAAGGTGACACGTCCTTCACACTGTTCCAGCGGAATGGGATCGGCGCGTTCCACGACCTCGGGAACCGCATCCATGATCTCAAGGAGTCGGTTGACGGCGTTGAGACAGTCTGCGCCCCAGTTCACCATGTCAACAAAGAAGTACATCGGTCCATAGACCATATTCATGTACGTGACAAATGTAAGCAGCGTACCGTAGGTCAGGTCACCCTTGACGCACATCCAACCGCCGACCGCCCAGACCATGATATTGCCGATATACAGCAGCATATCGACGGAGGGGAATGCCCATGTTTCAAATGTGGACAGAGAACGGTCATCGTATGCGACGCGTTCGCTCTTTGCATGAAAACGGGAAATCTCTGCTTTCTCTTTCGAGAAGGCTTTGACGACGCGGACGCCGGTGAGAACATCGGAGAGCTGCGCGTTCATCGAACGGCGGGAAGAGTACCGCTTTGCATGCAGCTTATCGAGCTTAGCGAAGATCAACTTGATTCCCCAGACGAACAGAGGAAGCGTGATCAGTGACAGGAATGCAAGCAGCGGATTCATGACGAACATCAGAATGACGATGACGATGATGGTCATGACATTGATGACAAAACTCTGCAGACCGTCAACGAAGAACCAGTAAATTGAGGTTGCATCGGAGTTGACCTGTGTCATAAGACCGCCGGTCTGACGTCCTGTAAAGAATGACAGGGAAAGGCGTTCGATTGACGAGAAGATCGTTTTTTTCAAGTCATAAACGACGTTCGCTGTGATCTTTGCTGAGATCGTACCTGTGATCATCGAGAAGATGATGCCGATGATGCGCGTTCCGATAATGATAATCAAAACCAGAAGGATATTTCCGAAAAAGGCGCCTGTGGACGACAGGATCTGATCGTAGAAGAAGCCGTTTGAGAAATACGGGGTTATGACGGAGAGGATTGAGGATAGGACCATAATGATGAAGATCGTCAGAATGCTCGCTTTGTATTTTAAGAAAAAGCCGCCCATTCTCTTGATGATCTTGCCCTTATCCATACAGTGCGGACAGATCTTTCGGTTGGGGTCAGGGTAACGGCGTCCGCATTTGGGACAGAAGATTTCACGGTTGAAATCCTCATCATCCGGTGTGACCTCTCCTTTTTCCTTGATCTGATTGAAATACTTGACAAACAGACCTGCGCTGTTTTTTGCAGAGCCGGAAAGATAGGAGAGAAGAACAAACGATCCAGTGTCTTCTTCGTTTTCTTTTTGTCTGGCGGTCAGCCGTGCATCGGAGATCAGGTTTTCAACTTTCAGATCGGAGACGGTTCTGATGGGATAATATTGGTATCCGATTTCCGTAAAGTCACACTGCAGACGTTCCGGATGGAGGAAGCGCTGGGCCGGGGTCATGTTCTTGGGAAGCAGGGTCTTGACGCCGCTGACGACGATCAGATCGTCTTTTGTAGCGATGAGCCAGTTGTCACAGTAGATGTGCTCCGGTGAAATGTCGGTTTTCGCGCACAGCAGGATGGAATCGGAGGTGATGCCGCGCGTTTCCAGCTGAGAGAGCAGCTGGTCGGGCATCCGATCAATTTGCAGCATAGTCGGATGCAGCTCCTTTCATTGATTCTGTTGATTAAACAAATGTTTGTCGCATTAACAATATTATACCGCATTCCTGCGCTGTTGTCAATGTTTATAATCAATCTTTCCCGTTTTTTTCGAAATTTGTATGATTGATTTATTAAAATAATCAGCCAATTGAGAAATACACGTGTTTTGAAAAAATTTACATCCCATCGCTTGCATTTATCTTTGGGGTGTGGTATACTTATGAAAAAATGTGGAGGCATTGAAATATGAAAATCGCATCGTTTGTCATCAGCATCTGTGCCATGGGCTGTGCCGCAGCCGCACTTGTCCTCTCGCTTGTAAGACGCGGACGCTGATACAGTACAAAAAGAACAGCAGAGCCGATGATTTACCGTTTCGGTTCTGCTGTTTTTCTATGCTTTATTGGATCATCTTTTGCGGCGCAGGTCCGGACGCTGGCGGCGGGCGGCACGGCGGCGCGCTTTCTCGCGGTAAACAGCGGTGAAGAAAACATACAGCACCGCAATGACCGCTGCTGCCGCACAGCCGATGAAAAACATCCTGCTTGAAACAATGCTGCGGATAACGGTCAGAAAATACAGAAATTCACTGCGGGATACAGCTCCCTTGGTCACAAGATTGACCGATGCAACCAGATCGTCGTCATATTTGACGGTCATGACACCTGCGATCTCTCCCTCTTTGATCGGTGCCTCGATCTTATCGGAGAATAAAATCCAGTTGAGCTGGATCGCGGTGTCGATGTCGATGTCCTTTGGCAGGAACATCTCAATGGTATGCTCCGGCAGCAGGGTGACATAGTCAACCTCCGAGGACAGCGTGACCGGCATTTCACAGATCATGGTCGTATCATCGACAACGCTGACGAAGTTATAATTGTTGTAGGCCCAATCAACGAGCACTTCGCAGTCTCGGTAGGAATAGACATAATTTTCCTCTTCATTGAAGTAGGAATTCATACAGACAACAAGGTATGTACAGCCCTGACGGCGGATAGAGGTGACCAGGCAGTAGCCGCCCTCCTTGGTATTACCGGATGACATACCTTTTGCAAGTGAATTATAATATTTTGTATAATACTGTGTGGAGACAATGTAGTTTCGGTTGTTCAGCGTGCGTTCCTTGCGCTTATTTGTAGCGGGAATGACGTGACTGGTCTCGGAGGACATCGCCATGTAGTTGGAGTTGGTGTAGGCATACAGGGCAATGCGGAGCACATCGCGGGCGGTGGTACGCATGTTGGGATCATGGATACCGGTACAGTTGGTATATACGGTATCCTTACAGCCAAGCTCCTGCGCCTTTGCATTCATCATATTGACAAACGCGGTGACGTTGCCTGCGATGGAATAAGCGAGAACGGAGATTGCATCGTTCGCACCGGAGATCAGCGTGGCATACAGCAGATTCCGAACGGAAATGACCTCACCCTCAACCAGGTTGATCGTGTTGCCGAAGACACCGGACAGCGCCTCTGCCGGGACGGTCAGTTCCGTATCAAGATTATCGGCGTAATATTCGAGTGCCAGCATTGCACCGATCATTTTGACAAGCGCTGTCGGATAAACCTTTGCATCGATCTCCTTGCCGTACAGGATAGAGTCGGTTTCAAGATTATAGATCAGACACGCCTGCGAGGTCAGATCGACCGGATCTGCAACGGCTGAAACCGGTATGCAAAAGCTTGCTGACAGCATCAGCGGGATCAGCAAAAACAGAAGCGTGCGGCGGAGCATATCTTTGATATTCATGCGTTACTCCTTTTCATGGATTTGGAACAGAGCAATATCACGTTCGAACGTATCGACAGAAGCACGGATGTCGCATGTGATCTGCGCTTTCAGTGCATCAAGTGACGGAAACCGGATCTCATCGCGGAGACGGCGGCGGAATACGACGGTAACAGGCCGGTCATAGAGCCAGCCGCGATAGCCGATAATGTGTGTCTCGGCATTCGGGATATGGTCATCTCCTGTGACGGATGGGCGGATACCGATGTTGGTGACAGACGGATAGGAGATACCGTCAATCGTGACAGCAGTTGCATAGGTGCCGTTTGCAGGCAGCTGCAGCGCGTCTGTGGGGTTTTGATTGATGGTCGGGACACCAATGGTGCGGCCGAGTTCCTTGCCGTGAACGACCGGCAGGGACAGCGCATGATATCTGCCAAGACAATACGCCGCGGAGGCTACATCGCCCGATGCAAGAAAAGCGCGGATGCGTGTCGCACTCACGGGAGCACCGTCCCATTGCACAGGCGGCAGCACATGAAGGGCGGCACCGTGCGCAGAAAGCGCATAATGCAGATCGTCCGGAGTACCTGAGGCATTCTTTGCAAAACGGAAATTGAAGCCGCATACACAGGCGCGTGTATGGCAGGCACCGACGAGGATCTCACGGACGAAAGGCTCCGGCTCATAGTTCCGCACATCCGCAAAGTCAAACAGCATTGCATACCGAATGTCGTGGGAGGCGAATAGCGCCAGCTTTTCAGACAGCGGTGTCAGCTGCTTTGCACGTCCCGGGAACGGCGGATTCAGAAAGGTCCAGACCGCAGGAGCAGTATCGGTCTCGCGGGCAAGTGAGCAGGCTTTCTGCAGCAGAGCAGCATGTCCGATGTGTACACCGTCAAAGCATCCGAGCGCGGTCGCCGTTGAGAGGGCGCGGATCTCGTCTTCATGTAATTGTATGTTATTGTTCTGTAAATCGAGCACCGTCATGCGCTGTGTGTCATCCGTTTCTTTCAAAATTAATTCTGATTTTATTATGATACCCGATTTTGCATCGAAAGTCAAGTCATAGATGTAAATTTTTCGTATTCCTCTTTACTTTTCGGTATATCTGGGGTATAATGGTAAAGAATCAGACGAGAAAACGGAGGATGGCTGTGTGAACATTACCGAAACTTGCGATGTATGGCAGAAGCTGAAATCGACAAAAAAACCGATCGTGCTGTACGGTATGGGCAATGGAGCAGATAAGATTCTGTCTGTCATGGATACATACGGCGTGAAGGCAGCCGATTTTTTTGCATCGGACGGCTTTGTGCGCGGGCATTCATTCCACGGAAAGCGCGTACTTTCTTTCACCGAGGCACGTGAAAAATACCCGGATATGCTCGTGGTCATTTCCTTTGCGTCGTCTCTGCCGGAGGTCATTGCACGCTTTGATGAGATCGATGGCTTATATGAAACTGTCGCTCCGGACGTACCTGTATCGGGGGATACGCTGTTTACCTATGATTGGTTTTCGGAGCACGTCCCGGAATTTGAAAAAGTCTACGACATGTTAGCGGATGAAGAATCACGTGCGATCTATGAAAATATCATAAATTATAAGATATCCGGAAAATTATGTTATCTGCGCGCGGCTGTCTCGGATGAGGCATGTGTCATGCGGGAACTGGTACGGCCTGATACCGTTCGTTCCTATCTCGATCTTGGTGCTTACAACGGAGATACCGTCCGGCAGATGCTTGACGCGGCCCCATATCTGCAGAACGTCTGGGCAATGGAGCCGGATGCACGAAACTACAAGAAGCTCTGCCTATATGCAGAGGGAGAAACCAGAGCCTCCGTCCGCACGTATCCTTATGCTGCCTGGAACAAGCGTGAGACACTGACTTTCCGGGTAGAGGGCAACCGCAATTCAACCATCGCTCAGAACGGAACCGCAGGAATCACCGTCAAACAGGCAAAGGAGCGGCAGATCGAGGCGGAGCGTCCGGATGCGGTCCTTGGCGGGTCACCCGTTGACTACATAAAATATGATGTAGAGGGAGCAGAACGGCAGGCGCTGCTCGGTACAGAGGAAACGATCCGGCAATACAAGCCCCGGCTGCTCGTATCGCTGTATCACCGTACGGAGGATCTTTATGAGCTTCCGATGCTCGTTGGGTCTTTGCATAACGATTACCGACTGTATCTGCGCAGATTCCCATATGTTCCGGCATGGGACATCAATCTGTACTGTATCTGAAGTCTGAAAAAAATTGCAGTCGGTGCTTGCCCCCTACGCGACAAGAAAGCTTTCGCAAAGCGAAAGGAATGGTCATAATCATGAAAAACCACCGATGACGCTCATAAGCGCTGTCGGTGGTTTCTGTATTTACTGCTTTCGGATCGTATAGCCGACACCGCGCACTGTTTCAATGAGCTTGATGCGGTATGGCTCATCAAGTTTTGAGCGGATGTAACGGATGTAAACATCGACGATGTTGGAATCTTTTTTGGCTGTATCACCGTCAGGCTTCCAGACGGCTTCATACAGCTGTGCACGCGATAAAACAACGCCGCGCTGCTTCATCAGATACAGAAGCAGCTCATATTCCGTTTGCGTGAAGGAAAGCAGGTCGTTTTTATAAAAGACCTGTCTTGCGGCTTCGTTGATGCGGATATCGTCGGCGGTACAGTGCTGCTTCATGACCATGGCCGGTGCTTCGCGTCGGCAGATCTGATCCTCCTCCTTGAAGCAGAGCAATTCCTTGGCACAGTACAGGAACTGGCTCATCAGAAACGGACGCTCAAAGACATATCGGTAGATATCGCTGTCGTAAAAGCGCATCTTGTCGGCGGTCATCGCATCGGAATCCGGATACCCGAACAGGATCACAGGGATCTTGTTGTCCTGTGCAAGCACCAGCATACTCTCAAGCCCCTCATACCGTACATCAAGATCGAGGATCAGCAGCTGACAGGTCTCACGTGCGACAAGCGCCTCCATTTCCTCCATGGTCAGATTCGGTGTGTGGGCAAAGGTTCTGCCGAGTGCAGTTAATTCAAGTGCGAGCATCCGCGAAAACAGCATGTCGGTGGAAATCAATCGGATCTGTGACATGAGCAGTTACCCTTCGTTCATGGAAAGCGCGCTCCATGGGCCGATAACGACATCGGTGAAGTATGCGTGGATGATCTCCTCCCAGGTACAGCCCTGTTCGGCCATGCTCTTGACACCCCATTGAGAAACGCCGCCGCCATGGCCCCAGCCTTTTCCGATAAACAGGAAGTTGTTTGTGCCGGATTCCAGCCGTGCCTGAGCATCAGCGGGAATATCATAGGAATCCGGCTTTTCGGTAAGCACCTTTTCCGTGCCGTCGGCCTGCAGGACACGCAGACCGTCGGTGATATCAATGGATTTTTCACCCTCTGCCGTGAGCACCTGCATGGTCGTCTTCTCCTCCGCTTCCGTGATGGGAAGTGCAGCGGTGCCGTCGGCGCACAGAACCTCGAGCACGCGATTGAGCAGGGGAATGGAGCCCATATGGCCGAGAACAAAGTTGGCACTCTTCAGATATTTGCTCAGTGCTGTACGCACAATGTCTGTACCCTTGAGAACGATCTGTGTGCCGTAGATGTCGGTCAGACGGAGGCGGTAGACATAGGTGGAGTTTTCGGCAAGTTCCAGAACTTCAATATCAGCGATTGCGCCGCGCAGCTTTGTGTAGCCTTTGCTGTAAAGGTAAGAGTACAGCTCATAGCCGGAAGCCTCGGACAGCCATTCACCGTTTGGATGTGATGCGTAATCCTCCCACGGCGTGGAGACCGCACGCAGATACGGATATGCGCTTCCGTTCCAGATCTGCTCAATGTTGACGGTGCAGCCGCCTGTAACGGCGGAATAAAAGGTAATGCACGGCTTGCCGTTGTAGGTAATGATCTGACCGGCCGTCTCGGAAACGGCGGTGCGGATCGCATCGTTTTCCTTCTTGGTACCCATGTAGACCTGACAGTCAGTCCCGTTGCAGAGATCGATGCCGAGCGAGCTGTGGCGGCCGATGCTGGCAAACGTATATGAGCGGACAATGCAGGCAAATGCCTTGAGCGCCTGCAGTTCCCAATGGTTTCCGATCTCGTAGGGAACAACGCCGGCAACGTAGTTTTCAAGATCGATCAGATTGGTCACGGAAATGCCGTTTGCATAACGGTCGAATAAGAAAATACCGCGGTATGTGTTCTTGGCCGGGGTAATGATACAGTTTTCCGCAGGGACAGCGTCCGGATCCTTTTGGTTGTAATCGTCATCCGGGCGTGCGGAAAGGCCGAGCGTTCCGTCGGTCGAGCAGTATTCAAACAGGATCAGATTGCTGTCAGGCGCAAGAACGGTCAGCGCATTGTCGCGCGGATAAACGTTGGTCGGTGTCTGACCGAGTGCCGTTTCGATCAGAGCGGCCTTTCCTGCGGCGCTGCTGCCGGAGCCGAAGTCACCGATGCATACGCACAGGGTGCCGTTGATATAAGCCGGGAAGCCGTAAATGAGAGAAGAGTAAATACCGGCGTTCTGCAGCTTCCGATTGACATCGGCAACACCCGCGGCAAGCGCATCAGCATCAGGGTAAGAACCGGGCAGCTGCAGATGATAGCCGCCGATGACAACGCCGGAGGCAGCCGGCGCATAAATGCCGTCATCATCAACGGCAAGGTTGGCATCCTTTGTTACGGCGGCATAGCCGATTGTCGTCTCATAAAGCTTGACAGCCTCGTCTGTTTTGTCATCGACATGATGAACCACAAAGCCGTCATCTGCACGCACGGCAAAGCTCTCGGTAACACCGGAGCCGAACATGAGCCCGATGCGAAGAAGGAGCCCCGGTTCGGGCTCCTCATCGGTTTCCGCGTCTTCCGGGACGGATGCGGCGGAGGACAGGATATTCTGTTCATCGTTGACAGCGGTATCCGTAACATCGGCAGCATGCGCCGTCAGGGCAGCAAACGGCAGAATTGACATGATCACACCGAGCAGCATCAGTCCTGCAAGCACAAGACACAGAATCTGCGTAATCAGACGCTGTTTTTCGGCGTGGGTTCTTTTCTTCTTCATGCGTATGGTTCCTTTCTATGTATTCAGTCCGGGTGTGCGTATATCATTTTGCGGGGGCATCGATAATCGTATACTGTCCGCGCGCCATGATATAGGCTTCCACTGAGGTAACGGTGATGCCGCGTCCGTCGTCACGGGGGACGAGCAGCAGATGGTTCCACGGAATCTCCATGGCATCGGTCAGGTCAACACCGTCTGTAATATCGGTAATACCGTTGATACCGGGACAGGTCGCGACCGCGCTGCCGGAGCGGAGAATGAACTCGCTGCTGCCGACAATCGTCTGTCCCTTGGTCAGGTACACAACATCATAATCGGTGATCGGCATTGCGCTGCTGACAGCTTCATCGGTCTCGGAACGTTCGGTATCGGAGGGGGCTGCGGGAGGTGCAGCGGTACCGGGATCAGCTGCAAGCGCATCGAGCTTCGTCTGCAGGGCATCGAGACGGCTTGTGACCGATTCGATCATTGTATCGATCTTTGCGTAAACACGCTGTTCCAACGCGTCGATGGCACGCAGGACGTAGCTTTCGGAAACGGGAAGATCGGAGCCTTCATATACGGTCTCCTCAGCGAACACTGCGAATGCACATACGGAGAGGGTCAGCAAAACTGCGAGCAGAGTCAGAAGCAGGGTCTTTGTTGTTTTCATGACTGCATGTTCCTTTCTGGTATGGTATCGGTGCAGACCTTATTCGGTCGGCAGATCGGAATAGGGCGGCACAAAGCCATCGGGCATCGCTGTACCTGCTGCGGGGATCTTGATCTTGCGCAGCTTCGGCGGGGTTTCAAACAGCGAATCAAAGCGGTCGGATGCGAAGCACAGCGTCTGGCCAGCCTTAATGGTCATCAGCTGAACACCGCCGGAGGTACGCGTGGTTTTCAGCGGAACGAGCGCTGAGGAGAGAATGATGCCGCGCCCTGCATCGGATACGAGCAGAAGATCGCGCTCCTCACCCTCGGGGATATAGAAAATACCGACACAGGCGGAGGCATCGGAATACGCACCGGTCAGCTTGCGGCGATTGGACTTGGTTGCATAAACGTCAGCCGGGATACGCACGCCCTTGCCGTTAGCAAAAACAAAGACAAAAGTACCGCTGTCGTTTTCTGCATCAGCCTGACTCTTCATTGCGATGCAGCGCTCGCCTGCATCAAAGCCGAGCTTGGCGGGAATGAAGTCACCGAGTACAGATGCCTTGCACGGCTCGAAATCGGCGACCTTTGCCTTGTAGACCTGCGCTTTGTCGGAGAAGAACAGCATATCATGGATGTTTTCTGCATCCTCTTCAAAGCGGAGCATATCGCCGTCCTTGAATTTCTGCTCGTCGTTGCCGCGCAGAGATGCCATTGTGATCTTCTTGAAGTAGCCGTCATGGGAGAGCACGAGCTTGACGGGGAAGTTCTCGACATGCTCGTCTTCATCGTATTCAACGACATCTTCCGTATAGATCAGCTGCGTCATACGCGGTTTGCCGTACTTGTCACGGATCTCGGAAAGCTGCTTTGCGATCAGCTTTTTGCGTTTCTTTTCGCTTGAAATGGTGGATTCAAGCTCTGCAATTTCTTTCTGCAGGGCTTCAATTTCGGAAATACGGTTGATGATGTATTCGCGGTTGAGGTTGCGGAGCTTGATCTCGGCGATGTATTCCGCCTGCAGCTCATCAATGCCGAAGCCGCGCATCAGGTTCGGAATGACATC
>JAFTLK010000374.1 GCA_017455975.1 Clostridia bacterium
GCCAAGACCAGCGAAAAGAACCCGGCAAACCGAGGCTCCTTTGTCAATACAGTCGTTGATGCGCTCCTGAGCCCCGTTACACTGAACTACGGTGCCTCCATGCGCTGGATCAAGCCCGTCACCTTCAACGGCTACGGTAATATCAGCGTCATCGGCGGTCTGCTCGGCGGCGGTGTTTCGATCACGATCACAGGTGACTCCTTCTACGGATTTGCCTACTTATCGCTGCGGATTCCGGATGCCATCCCGATCATCGGCGGCCATGAGGTTGCCGGTATTGAAGCGGCAATCTCCGATAAATACATCGGTGCAAACCTGGTTGTCATCGGCATCCGCCTCGGCATGATCTACTACTGGAACGGTGATTTCAACATCGGTACCGGTATCAATCTGCGCGGCTTGCCGATGGTTGAATACCCCGAATACAATACAAACGCGGTTTATGCCACCAACCTGTCCAAGGTGGAAAAGAGCCCTGTACGCATGCGCATGCTGAAAGCATCCGGCGGATTGTCGTACAATTTCAATGTTGCCGGACAGGACTCCATCGTTCTGCAGATTCCGTTCAGCGCACTTGAGGTTCCGACGGTCGATGATATCGTCGTCAGAAACCCCGACGGAACCGCTGTCACGCTCACTCCTGATGACGGGCATGGCGGCGGCAGCTTCCTCGTACAGACAAACGAGAGCGGCAGCTGGATGTATGTCTCTGTCACAGATTCCACGCTGATCAAAGACGGTATCTGGACCGTTGAGGTCACAAACGACGGTATCACCGCGGAAACCTTCGATATTTACGGTGTCGATAACATTCCTTCGCTTACGGACATCGATGTAACAAGAAACGGCGGCGAGACCTCCTATGAGTTTGATGTTGCATGGACGCTGGATTCCGCATCTGAAGGCTCCGGCTATCTCGATGTCTATCTGACCCGCGATCCGGCGCTGCTCGACAAGATCAAGGTAAGCGACACCGAAGCCCACGACATCATCACGCTGTCCCGTATTTCGCTTGAAACACTTGCCTCCGGACAGCAGACGGTCACCATTCCCGATGCAATGGAAAGCGGCACATATTATGTCGTCGCAATGCTCTCCAACAACGTCGGCGGTATGAGCACCATCATCAGCGAAACGACCTTTACATTCAACAATCCCAAGCTTCCGCAGCCTGTCAAGGCAGTCGAGATCGGCTACGCCGGAGACGGTGAGCTGTATGTCAACATCACAGATGCAGATACGGTTGACTACACGCATTACCTTGTCGAGATTTTTGCCGAGGACGGTTCGACCTTGACAAACAACGTCAATGAGTACGCTGTCGGCGATACGATCTATATCGGCGGCGAGGCCAATCTGGCACCCGGCGGCAAGTATTATGTCGGCGTCAGAACGCTCCGTGATGAGGAAGACAACTTCTATTACGGTACGGAGACGGTAACATCCGCATCCGTGACGATGCCTGCCATTGACAAACCGGTCCTGCTCTCCGTGGATGCAAACATTTCCGAATCCACGACAGCCAAGGACTATCTGGAGCTGACCTATACCTTTGACCGTCCGGTCTGGATGTATACAGATATCAATGCCATAACTCTGTATGCAAATGATTTCAAGGACACATGGACTTTCTATGCGGACCTTCATGACGGTGATTATATCGTCGACTTCAGAGCCTACGGCAAGAGCAAGGACAGCGTAACCGGCGCGGACTTCCCGGATATTGCAAATGCGCAGATGGGCTTCACCGTGGATACGGTTGCACCTTCCATCAGTATCCGGCAATATACATACAATACGCTGGAGGCCGATGAGGCGACGCTGTTTGCATCCAATGCAGTATTTGCGGATGCATCCGGTGTTTATACCATTGAGGGTATCACCGATCCCGATGCTGCTCTGACGGCGAACGGTGCTCCCGTGACCGTCGGCAACAACGGTATGTTCACTTATACCGGAAAACTGGCAGAGGGCGCCGCATCCGAACGCATTCTCCTGTCAGCTTCCGACGCGGCCGGCAATACCACACGTCTGGCGGTGACAGCGGCTTACGGTTCACAGGCTGTCATCGATTCCGTCGAGATCCGTTATAACGGCAATACCATCGAACGCAATGATGATGGGGAAGCCGTGATCACGGTCAAAAACGGTGCGAGCGGCACTCTGACACTGGTCGGTCTGACCCGTGACGGACGGACCGTCGTCGTTGAGGAGCCTGTGTGGGATGTCCTCTATGAAAAGAATCTTCTCGCATTTGAAAACGGCAACTTCGTGGCAAGAGAAGTCGGTGAAACGGCTGTCAAGGCCGGTTTTGAGATCGGTACTGTGACGCTGACCGACGGAACGCAGAAGACGCTGCGCTGTGAAGACTATGTCGTTATTCAGATCGAGGCAAGCACCAAGAACGATCTTCTTGCGGCAATTGTCGCGGCGGAAGAAGCACTTGCCGATCCCAAGCAGGCGGAGCCGGAGGTCATTGCGGCCTTTGAAACTGCCATTGACCGTGCAAGAGACATCTACACCGATGACGCAACGCCGGAAGATGCATATTCTGCTGCTGCCGAAACGCTGGCAGACGAAACCGAGGCGTTCAACATCGCAAAGGTCGTCAACAAGGATGCACTCAATGAACTGATCGCGGCGGCTGAGGAAAATATCAGCGATCCGTATCAGGCAGACGAGGAGGCCGTACAGACCTATCAGGATGCGATTGACGCGGCGAAGATTGTCAGTAAAAATGACGATGCCACAAAGGAACAGGTGACCGCGGCGGAGGAGGCGATCCGTGCAGCAACCGAAGCCTTTGACAAGATCAAGATCATAAACAAGGATGAACTGCTGGAAGCCATTGCCAAGGCAGAAGAAAATTATCAGAATCCGATGCAGGCACCGGACGAGGCAAAGACCGCGTACCGCGATGCCATCGATGCGGCGATCGCTGTCAGCATCGATGACCGTGCCTCCAAGGAAACGGTAGACAGTGCGATCACCGCACTTGCCGAAGCAACTGCTGCATTTGATGCAGCCAAGATCGTCGGCAAGGATGGATTGAAGGCTGTCATTGCTGAAGCCGAGGAAAACATCAAGAAGCCGCTTGATGCGACCGATGACGAGATCGCGGCATACCGTGCGGCGATCGATGCAGCGACCGCAGTGAGCGAGGATGACAATGCATCTGTGACAGAGGTTGAGGATGCGATCACGGCACTCAACGAAGCAACAGAAGCCTTCAACGAAGCACGTGTTGTCCCGAGAGAAGCGCTGGAAGCAGCCATTGCGGCAGCAGAGCAGAATATTGCAAATCCCATGCAGGCATCCGAAGCTGCAATTGCGGCATACCGTGCGGCAATCGATGCGGCCATCGCTGTCAGAGATGACATGGAAGCTGATGCCGATACAATTGCAGATGCAGTGACAGCACTTGCCGAAGCAACTGCGGCATTTGATGCTGCGAAGATCATCGACAAGGAAGATCTGTTGACGGCAATTGCCAAAGCAGAAGCGGAAATTGCCGATACCGGAGCAGCGGATGAGGAAGCAGTTGCAGCGTTCCGCGAGGCCATTGACGCGGCAATCAGGGTCAGCGAAAATGAGAATGCATCTGAAGCAGAAGTAAACGGTGCCATTGAGGCATTGCAGCGTGCGGCAGAAGCATTTGATGCTGCCAAAAATGTCGATAAGTCGGCACTTGCGGAAGCGATCGGGGCGGCAGAGGAAACCATTTCCGATACCGGAAATGCGACCCTTGCGGAAGCACAGGACTACCGTGCAGCCATCGATGCGGCCAAGGACGTATACGACGACCCGATGTCCGCAAAGGATGCGGTGGATGCAGCTGTTGAAGCGCTGAACGCAGCAACGGATATCTTCCTTGCAGCAAAGAACAGAACGCCCACCAGACCCGTTGAGATCTATCAGGTCACGGTAGAACCGACCGTCAACGGTACGGTTTCCGTGTCCCAGAAGCTCCTCATTGAGGGTACAAGCCTGACCATTACATCCACACCCGCAGAGCATTACAGGGTTGCTTCCGTTGTTGTCAACGGCCGTGATCTCGGTGATGCGGAGGTGATCACGATCCCTGCTGTTTATGAGCATATGATCGTTCGGGTCACTTTTGCCGAAGCTTGGGAGAATCCGTTCGTCGATGTTGCCGAGGACGATTGGTTCTATGACTATGTCGCATGGGCACATATGAACGGTATTGCCAACGGTACGTCCGAGAATACCTTCAGCCCGGATGTCGCGCTGACCCGTTCGATGCTCGTCACATTCCTGTGGCGTGCAGAGGGCTGCCCGTCAGCAGATCAGTCGGCAGGCTTTGCCGACGTTCCCGCAGATGCATTCTATTCGGATGCGGTCGCGTGGGCAGCTGAAAAGGGCATTGTTATGGGTTATTCCGAGGATACGTTCGGACCGGACGACAAGATCACACGCGAGCAGATCGCTGTTATCATGCACCGGTTTGCGGCATACAAGGGCTATGACACAGCGGCAGTCGACACCGATCTGTCCGGCTTTGCAGATACCGATGCCATCTCCGACTTTGCACTTGACGGTATGCGTTATGCTGTTGGTTCGGGTCTGATGATCGGCCGTGACGGAAATCTGCTTTCACCGCTCGGTGAAGCAAGCAGAGCCGAGAGTGTCACCATTCTCTGCAGATTTTTCGCGGAAAACAAATAACCGGGCAACCGGCAGGCAGGGCGATCTCCATCGGAGGTCGCCCGATGCCGTTATTGTGCGGAAAACAGCGAAAAATCCTGCACGGATCGGGCGGTTTTGCTTGCAATCCGGCGGGTTTTATAGTATAATATGTAAAAGATAAGAGGGGAGGTGTGCGTATGGGCTGTCCTGTATTATATCTTGTGCTTCCGTGCTGCAATGAGCAGGATACGCTGCCGCGGACGGTGCCGCAGTTCCGCGGCGAAATACAGCGGCTGATCGACGCGGGAGAAATTGCCGCGGACAGTAAAATTCTCTTTGTCAACGACGGCTCGACCGACGGCACATGGGCATGGATCGATGCGCTGTGCGAAACCGATGCGTTGTGCGGGGGGATCTCTCTGAGCCGCAACGAGGGGCATCAGCGGGCACTGTATGCCGGTATCATGGAGGCGCGCGGGCATTGTGATCTGATCGTGACCGCCGACTGCGACGGACAGGATGATATCCGTGTGCTCGAAGAGATGCTCGGACGGTGGCGGGAGGGCGCGGATATTGTACTCGGTATCCGCAAGTCCCGCAGAAGTGATACGCCCGGCAAGCGCGGAAGTGCGCGTTTGTTTTACCGTCTTCTGCATGCGCTCGGTGTACAGACCGTCTGTGACCATGCCGATTTCCGGCTGATGACAACCGAGGCGGCCGATGCACTCGCACAGTTTTCCGAGGTGCATCTCTATCTGCGCGGACTTGTTCCGCTCATCGGATTTCAGACGGCAGAGGTCTTTTACGACCGAGGTAAAAGGCAGGGCGGGAAAAGCCACTATCCGTTCCGGCGTATGGTCTCATTGGCACTGGATGCCGTCACGGGCTTTTCCGTGCGCCCTCTGCGCATCATCTCGGGATTGGGATTTCTGGTGTCGCTGCTCAGCTTTATCGGCATTATCTGGATCTTTTGGCAGCATTTCAGCGGCAATACAGTGTCCGGCTGGTCATCGACGCTGTGCATTGTCTGCTTTGTATCCGGTGTGCAGCTCATCAGCCTCGGCGTGGTCGGGGAATACATCGGCCGCATTTACATGGAGGTCAAGGGGCGTCCGCGCTATATCATAGCAAAACGAACCGATGACAGTACAGACGATCTGCGGAGGCGCTGATCATATAAATTATCACAGGGAGAGGAGCGGGATACAGGACATGAAGCGAATAAAACTGAAATGTACAAGAGCGCATCTCTGTCTTGCGCTTCTCATGCTTGTGTATACCGTGACTGCTTTTGTCAACCTCGGAGCATTGGAGGTTCCCGTGACACAGCCGCAGATGACGGCGGATGCCGATGGGGGACATAAGGGCTATATCACCTATGTCATGCTGGAGGAGGAAGTACCGCTGACATCGATGCTTTTGTATAAAGGCCTTGGTACGGCAGGCGTGACGGTATATACCTCCGATGACGGCGGGGAGCATTGGACGGAGGCTGCACAGCAGGTATGCAGGCAGCTGTATGCCTGGGAGACGGTCCCGCTCTCCTGTACCGCACAGCTGCTTTGTATTTCCATCGGCGGCGATGATGTACTCGAGGTCTTTGAAGCGGGCTTTTTGTCCGGACAAACGGTGATTGAGGTGACGGCGGGGGAGGATGCGCTTTTTGATGAGCAGGCCTTTGTTCCGATGATGCCGACCTATGAAAACGGTATGTATTTTGACGAAACATATCATGCGCGGACGGCATACGAACATCTTTTGGGAATGGAGCCGTATGAAATCTCCCATCCGCCGCTCGGCAAGCTGCTGATCGCATGCGGCATTGCACTTTTCGGTATGTCACCCTTTGGCTGGCGGTTTGCCGGATGCCTGTTCGGTATTCTGATGCTTCCCGTACTGTATGTGCTCGCAAAGCGGTTGTTCGGTCGCGATTTATGGGCGTTGACGGCAGCGGCCTTGCTTGCGTTCGATTTTCTGCACTTTACACAGACGCGTACCGCGCTGATCGATGCGTTTGCTGTGTTCTTTATCCTGCTTGCTTATACGCTGATGTACCGTTATTATTCGGAGACGCCTGCGGAGCTTCCGTATCGGTCGTCCCTTATCCTGCTTGCCTGCTGCGGGTGTGTGCTCGGACTCGGTATTGCGGTCAAATGGACTGCGGTATATGCCGCATGCGGTCTGGCTGTGCTGTTTGTACAGGGTGCGGTCAGGCGGTATCGGGCAGGGGAACGGGTGCTCCCGACCTGCCTCTGGTGTGTGCTGTTTTTCGGTATTGTGCCGTTTGGTATTTATTTTCTGTCGTATCTGCCGTATTTTTCGGCAGATACGCAGACACCTGCGTGGAAGATCTTTATCGACAATCAGATCTACATGCTGACCTATCACGGCGGGTTTTCCGAGCCGCATCCGTTCCAATCCAAGTGGTATACATGGCCGCTGGTTTATCGTCCGATCTGGTATTACGGCGCAAAATCACTTGCGGCGGAGGGGCTTGTTTCCTCCATTTGCGCACTCGGCAATCCGCTTGTCTGGTGGTGCGGAACACTGTGCATTCCGGTTTCGCTGTACCGATGTGTACGCTCCCGGGAGGACCGTTTTCTGCTGATTGCGATGCTGTCGCAGTATCTGCCGTGGGCGTTCATATCCCGACCGACGTTTATTTATCACTTCTTTGCGAGTGTGCCGTTTCTGATTCTGATGCTCGTCTCGGCACTGAAGGTGCTGTCGGAACGGATGCGGTACGGGTATGTGCTGACCGTGGTACTTCTGGTCGGAGCAGCGGGGCTGTTTGTTATGTTTTATCCCGTGCTGTCGGGTGCGGTCGTCGATCGCGGCTATGTGTTAAATGTACTTTCGTGGTTTGACAGCTGGATTTTGTGCTATTGACCGATGAGAAGGGACTGCTGTTTGTTTTTGCAGCAGTCCCTTTGTGTATGTATGCAGGGTTCATCTCGTTAAGGTGCGTTTGAATTCTGTCGGTGACATGCCGGTGCAGCGGCGGAAGGTCTTAGAAAACCGACTCATGTGTGTGAAACCGCAGGCAATGGCTGCATCGGTCACTGACATGGCTGACAGCAGCTGCCGTACCTTGGCAATTCGCAGGCGGCTGACATAATCGCTGTAGCACATGTGAAAAACGCGGCGGAACATACGGCAGAAATACGCTTCGCTGTAGTTGAGAGCGGCAGCTGTGACGGCGGTGGAAAGCGGCTCTGCAAAATGTGCTTCAGTATAGTCGATGACCGTGCGTGCGAATTTCTGTCCGGTCACGGACGGAACGGCGGGATCCGGATCGGCGGCAAACGGAAGGATCCGGTTCTGTTGATTCAGAAGACCGAACAGCGTACAGAGTGATCCGAAAAACAGCAGCTCCTCACAGTGACCCGGCGCGTCCAGTGCTCCGAGCATTGCGGAAAAGGTCTTGCCGAGCGTTTCGTTGATGTCATCGGAATGCCTGATATGGATCGGCAGACCGCCGTCGGACAGCGTCATCGAGTGGACAAGTGACGCACCTTCCTCACCGGGGGCTGTCGTAAGCAGCTTTGTATCAAAGCAGATACACCTTGTTATGTAACCGCCGCTGTGTTCGCGGATGGCGGCCTCATGCGGCTCATACGGCGGAAAAATCACAAGATCGCCCGCTTCCGCGCAGGAAAAATGTGCCGATGATGCACAGCGGTAGTGCCACTGTCCCGCCTCAACGAAGATGATTTCGATTTCCGGATGGTAGTGCATCGGTGTGGACAGATAAAACTGCTCGGTATCCGCTGCCCGCGGTAAATAGGGTATCGCATTTTCCGGCAGCTCCTCGGTGCTGGATGCAGCAGGAACCGAACGGTATCTGACAATATAATCGTTGTCGAGCCGCATGGCAATCCTCCTCCAAAAGGTCAAAATATGGTCAGTAAAATGCTAAAATCGTACTATCTTTTCTGAAGATATTATAGTATAATAATGGCAGAATTTCAAGTACTTTTTGAAAATTTGCAAAACAGAACGGAGGAAAAGCAAAATTTATGGACATCAAAAACGGAAAATGGCGGATTCTGATTCCCACACACCTGTCGCCGATTCTGAAAACTGCACTTGCCGACCTGTACGGCATCGTCGATGCATATCTGCCGTACCCTCTGGCTGTCACAGATGAGAGCGTCGCTCCGGCAGGCGGTTATGCCGAAAATCTGATCGTTATCGGAACGGCGGAAAACGGCTGTCTCTGCCGTGCGCTGGCAGACGACGGGTTCTTCACACCGGAAAAACACTGTGGAGGCTATGCGATCCGCGTCGGTGCATCACCCTATCATGAGGGACGGCAGCTTATCGTGCTGTGCGGTGCGGATGATGCGGGACTGCTGTATGCCGTGCATGCGCTGGATCTTGCGTATCTGCGCGATGCTGTACGGTATCACGGCTACCACTATAACCGCCGTCATGCAGCATTTGTCGATGAGATGCCGGCATGGGAGAAAAAAACATATCCGAAAATTGACCGCCGCGGCATCTGGACTTGGGGACACGCCATTTATGACTACCGCGCGTATCTTGCCCGCATGAGTGCTCTCGGCTTCAATCACATTGTCATTTGGAATGACTTTGTGCCGCTCAATGCATCCGAGGTGCTTGCGGAAGCGCACCGCCGCGGTATCTCCGTTTTCTGGGGCTTTTCCTGCTCGTGGGGTGAGACGGTCGATCCCAACGATCCCCGTGACGTCGAAAAATGGTGTGCGCGCGTGCTGGATGTCTATACCGGAGAATATGCACCGCTCGGCGGTGATGGCGTGTATTTTCAGGCGTTCACAGAAACCGGAAATCACGAGATCGGCGGGAAACGCATAGCCGATCTTGTCACCGATTGGGCAAATGCCATCTGCGGCGCGCTGCACAGTGCCTATCCCACGCTGGATATCGAATTCGGTATTCACGCAACCTCCATCGGTGACGATTGGCAGGCGCTGTCCGGTATTGATCCCGAGGTTGCCGTTATGTGGGAGGATTGCGGTGATTTCCCGTATGCATACGATCCCGCTCGGCAGGCAAATACAGCTGCGGCCATTGCTTATACCGAAAAGCTTCTGACCCTGCACGGTGCGGATACACGCTTTGCTGCAGTGCTCAAGGGCTTTACCGTGCTCGATTGGTCGCACTTTGAGCACTATCACGGTTCCATCGTCATGGGCTGTGCATCCCCTGATTTTCTTGCGAAACGTACGCAGGATAAGCGCTTTACATGGCAGTATGCACGTCCGTACTGGTATGCCGGTGCAAAAAAGCTTGCCGACTACTGCCGTACGGTGGCAGAGGCTGGTATCCGTCAGACGACCGTAACGGCGCTGATGGAGGACGGTATGTTTGAATGCCATACCGACCCGTGTGCCGTGCTGTTTGCATCACTGCTCTGGGATTGGGAGCAGGATACGGATGCGCTGATCCGGTATGCGGAACACTGTACGGAATTGAACTGAAAAGGGGAAAGAATTATGAAATATCTGACGACCAAGCTTCTTGCTGCCGCACTTCTGCTGTCTATGATGACCGCATGCGGCACAGATACCGGCAGCGGTGTGCAAACCGACGCTGTATCCGGTACGGTATCCGAAACTGCGGCGACATCCGTTGATGACGGGGCGCCTGTGTTTCCCGATATCTCCTATGGCGGTGAGGAAATTCATTTTCTGACCGAGGAATGTACCTTCGGCGATATGTACACAAGTATTGAGATCTATTCCGCAGGTGAGGACGGATCGCTCATCAACGATACCGTCTATCGGCGCAATGCGCTAATTGAGGATCGGTTTGATGTCAGAATTACGGAGGAGCGTCTGCAGAATGCATCCCAGACCGCATACAATACCGTAATTGCAGGTGAGGATGTTTACGATGTTATGCTTCCGTACCTGAATGCGTCCGTCAACAATGCAATTGCCGGTCTTTACCGGAATCTGTATGATGTGGAAAATCTGCATCTTGAAAACAGCTGGTGGGATCAGCGTGCAAACGAGAACCTGCAGGTGGGCGGAAAACTGTATTTTTCCACCGGCGATATCAGCATTCTCGACAACGAATGTACAATGGTTCTGTTTTTCAATAAGCAGATGATTGCCGAAAACGATCTTGCGGATCCGTATCAGCTGGTGAAAGACGGCAAATGGACGGTGGATGAACTGTTTGCCATGTGCACCGGTGTATCAAACGATCTCAACGGTGACGGTGTTCTCAAAATCGAGGAAGACCGCTTCGGTTTATTCTGTGCGCACAATCTGCCGCACTCGCTGTACTTTGCAACCGGCGAGAGAATTGTTACGACCGACAAAAACGGAGAGCTGCAGCTGGTGATGCACAACGAGCGTTCCGTGGAAGCGGTAAACAAAATTCTGGAGCTATGCCTCGGTCGGGAACATATGAAAGGCGGATTTGACGAATCGGTCAAGGCATTCATGGAAGGACGGCTGATGTTTGCCGGATGGGCGCTGACGGATATCAACAGCATACGCGACTGTCAGTACGATTTCGGAATCCTGCCGTATCCGAAATACGATGAAGCACAGACGGAATACTACAGCCTGATCAGTACCGGTCTGACACCCGGTGTTTCGATTCCCGTCACCAACAATGCACCGGAAAAAGCGGGTCTGATCCTTGAAGCGATGGCATACCATTCTGTCGACACGCTGACACACGCATATTACGAAACCGCACTCAATGACCGTTATATCCGCGATGAGGATTCCGGGGAAATGCTTGACATCATTTTCGCAAGTCGCGTCTATGACTTCGGCTACATCTATGATGTCGGCGGTCTTGGACTTCTGATTCAGCAGATGTTCCAGTCCAACCAGCAAAACTTTGCTTCCCGGTACGAAAAGTATGAGAGCAAGGCTTTGGCAGAGCTTGCGGATCTTGCGGCAGCATTTGCCGATGCGGAATAACGTTGGGCATCTGTCCGGCGATCCATATAAATGATCAAAACCACCGGTTTATCGGTGGTTTTGATTTTTCGATTCGGTTTTATGTATCCGATCTGACAGCACCGCGGCTGAAAAAAACAGAAGGGCGGCAATGAAAAACACCCATTCAAAGCCATTGGATAGCAGAGGAAATGCTGTAACGGATGCACAAAGCAGGCAAATTCCCTCGAAAAGCGTTGTGCAGCCGCGGATCGCGCGGAAGGCTGAAACTGCGGCCGCGAGCGGGAGCAGACATCGCAGAACGATCTGTACTGCAGCAATCACGGGCATATCATACAGCAAAAAATCCAGAGTAAGAAGGCGCATGCTCTCAATGAGGACAAACAGCACGGAGAGGAGCAGGGTGGGGATGCACATACCGATCCGCAGGAGGACAAAAATGCGTTTCACTGAAAATTCACCTCCAGAATCGTTCTGGCGAGAGCAGCGGTCATAAAGTCGCAGATGACGACCCCGGCAGCGCCGGAATGTGCCCGCAGTACATCGGTCAGCCACGGATGGATGTCGTGTGCGGGACGTCCGGCGTACAGCGGCGGGATGCCGGAGGTATAGTAACAGCTGGTATAGTTGAGGACAAGGGCATGTGGGGAATCGGCGGCAAGGGTGAGTGCATCGGCGATCGCGCCGATTTTTTCATCCGCGTCTGCTATGGCGTATCTGTCCTGCACATACAACCCTCCGAGCGTAAAGGCGGCATTGTCCTCCCAGCCATCCGCGCAGGGAAGGCCGAGCGACGCTCCGTCGTACCTTGATAAGACAAACATCTTGCCGCGTGCCGCACCGAGCGTTTCGGGCAGGGTGTCGGACGGGTCGAGCAGCGTACCGCAGCGCGTCTGCAGAGCGGTTTCAAGAAGCTCGGCAAACGGAACGGCAGTACCCTTGGGTGCGGCATCCTGTTTGACGGACATAAGCAGAAATTCGGTGGGATGTTCGGACAGAAATGCGGTAATATCGGAGAGGATGGAGGCGAAATCGGTCTTCTGATCGACAAAATCGTGTACGACACGCAATGTGTCGCCGACCGCCTGCAGGCGAATATCGAGAAACCGTACGCCCACGGCAAGCTGATCGGTCACCGATAGCGTCTGACATTTTCCTGCAATATCGGCAATGGAATAAAGTGCCCCCGTGTCATGCGTACCCGGAATGGTCAGTGCAGTGAGCGGCGTATCGTCGGGCAGTGCGGCCATCCATTGCTCCGTTTCCGCCGGATCGGCAGTGGGGGACAGGGGCAGCGGTAAAAGTGCGAGCAGCGGCAGAAGCACCGACAGCAAAAGCAGCAGAATTCGGCATCGCGTCATACAAATTGCCATGGGGTTGTTGCATTTGAATCGATGTACAAAAAACTCCCTCCGTCATACTTCGTGTTCCACCTCCCTCAGGCAGAGGGAGGCTTATTTCAGGCGCCCTCTAACGCATCAATCCAGAGATTGACTGAGGGAGTTATCATTTGTACACTGGTTTGTTAAATGCAACAGCCCGTTCCTTTCCAGAATTTTGCGGTTGGTTTGGCGTAGAGCAAAATCGATACCCCAAACCATCGAAGGACGCCAATCTCCGGCTAACATGCGGGATTATGCATGATATGCCGCGGAGATGAATGAAACATAGGTGGCGGATGCACCGGCAGAGAGCACCGGATACTCTGCATCCGGGGAATCGGGGGGCAGATTGACCGCATTGACCGCGCAGGTTTGCGGTTCGATGCACAGATAATCCCGGCCGGCGGAGAAGATGAGGCGGTAGCGCAGATGCGGATCGGGTGCATACGTCACGGAAAGCCCCGTCTTTGTGTCGAGCAGAACAACGGTGCCGTTTTCTCCTGCCAGAAACTGTCGGCTGATGGGAATACCGGGACGGTAGGTTCCTGTGCACAGCGCATCAAAGACATCATCGGGCGGCGTGCGTCCGACGGTCAGGTGACGTTCGCTGCGGGAAACGGAAGCCGCAAGATCTGCCATGACACGCATATCGTCTGCGTCTGTGTGCGGAACGGGAGGGATGGCAAATGCGGTGTGAAAGCCAAGGAGTACCGGCAGCGGCGGACCGCTGATGTTGGACAGTGTCACGGTCTGACGGAGGCTGTCAGCCTCCAATGTATAGGTGACGGACAGGGAAAAGTGCTGCGGAAAGCCAAAATATTCGCCGTTGCTGTCATATCGAAGCGTGCAGCTGAACGCTGCTCGTTCCGTGACGGAAAAAACATCGGAACGGATCGTGCCGTGCAGGGAGCATCCGGTGGCAGGGTCGTTCACGGGCAGACGGTATTCCGTGCCGCAGCAGACAAAGCGTCCTCCGTCGATGCGGTTGACCGGGAACAGCAGAGGAATACCGGACAGGATCGGTTCGCTGTCACAATGAAAAATCTGTGCGCCGCTCGGATGATGTGTCCACTGCATGCAGCGGGCACCAACCGGCGTGACGGTCACGGTGTTATCGCGGTTCTGCAGAACGATACAGCGGTCGGTGTTCATTCGCTGTCCCTGTCTGCAGTCTGCGCTTCCATTGCAGCTCGCTTCCATGTGCCGAGCTTCGTCGGATACAACTGACAGCTCATGCCGCCGTCCACGACGATCTCCGCACCCGTGACATTCTTTGACTCATCAGACCCGAGATACCACGCGGCATTGGCGATGTCTTCAAAGTCGGAGATGTCGCCGATTGGCGTCAGCTCACCGTTGACGATCTGCTTGTCGCCCATTGCCACCCAGCGGTCGGTTTTGATTGTGCCGGGCAGGACGATGTTGACGCGGATACCATATGGACCGAGATCAACGGCAAACGCTTTCGCCATTGCGATCATGCCGCCCTTGGATGCACAGTATGCCGCGCGGTTGGGAATGGCGCGGTAGGCGGTGTTCGAGCCGATGAAGACGACCGCACCTTTTCCGTACTCGCGCATACGGAGCGCCGCCTGACGGACGATCGTAAAATTCCAGACGAGGTTCGTTTCAAATACGCGGGAGAACTCCTCGATGGTCTGTTCAAAGAAGTCAAGCCCCTTTGCGGGGTCAGTACCGTAACCGAGGTCGGCCGCATTGAGGACAACCGTTTCGACAAAGCGGTCGAGGGTATCAATTTCATTGAAAATTTCGATGACACGCGCCTCATCGCGGATGTCCAGCGCAAAGCCGCGGGCAAAAACACCGTGCTCAGCGGCAATGCGGTCAGCGGCAGCCTGCGCACGTTCCCCATCGCGGGAGGTCACAAACACGTCGTAGCCCTCACTTGCAAAGCGGCTTGCAATCGCATATCCGGTGCCGTTCGTCGCACCGGTGACAAATACGGATCGATTCATGATAGATTTCCTTTTCAACTATGATGGTAGGGGCTATTCATGAATCGCCCGCTTCTTGAATGTCATTGATCTTCAAAAATAAAACGCGGTTTCCGGCGGACGGATATCCGTCAAAGCCCCGGTATAATGGCGGAGCGTATGTACCTGATACGGATGCGCAAGGCACGCCTCCTCGTTGATCTCAATGCCAAGACCGGGCTTATCGGGGATTGTGATATAACCGTCCTCGTAGTGCAGGTCTTCATTCGTCACATCCGCACGCCATGTCACGTCGGAATACATGATTTCCAGAATATGGAAGTTCGGACAACACGCCGCCAACTGTAAGGTAGCCGCATTTGCAACAGGTCCTGACGGATTGTGCGGCGCGAACGGGATGTAGTAGGTGTCAGCGACAGCGGCAATCTTTTTCAGTTCCATGATACCGCCCGCATGGGAGATATCCGGCTGGATGTAGTCAGCAGCCCGCATTTCAAACAGATCTTTGAATGCTTTCAGCGTGTAAAGGCGTTCACCTGCGGAAATCGGCACGGGAGACTTATCGCGCACGGCTTTCAGTGCTTCCAGATTGTCGGGCGGCGTCGGTTCCTCAAACCACATCGGGCGGAACTGCTCGAGTTCCTTTGCAATGCGGATTCCCGTCGGCACATCAAACCGTCCGTGACCTTCAATCAGCAGATCGACACGATTTCCGACAGCGTCACGTACCGCCGCAACACATTCCATCGCGCGGTCAAGCTCGGCATTGGACAGCGTCAGATACGCCTTTCCGAACGGATCCCATTTCAGTGCCGTCACCCCGCGCTCCATCGCCGCTTTTGCCTTGGCACCGAACTCCTCCGGGGTTTTCGCGCCGGAGAACCAGCCGTTGACGTAGATGCGCACCTTGTCGTTCGCCCGTCCGCCGAGCAGCTGATAGACGGGTACACCAAGCGACTTGCCGAGAATGTCCCACAGTGCCATTTCCACCGCCGACAGCGCACTCATCAGAACCGCACCGCCGCGCCAGTACGCATCGCGGTAGATATCATGGAAGTGGCGTTCAATGTCGAGCGGATTTTTGCCGACAAGGTATTCCTTGATATGCTGAACCGCGCCGAGCAGAGCGGCTTCCTTATATTCGAGTGTTGCTTCACCGACGCCGTCGAAGCCCTCGTCGGTATAGACCTTGACAAAGACCCAGTTGGTGCGGAAACAATCCACAACAAAGGGTTTTACGTCTGTCACTTTCATTGCCATATGCTCCTTTACGGTAGTTTGATCTCACAGAAAAATTCGGGGACGATCCTGTTCTCAAGCGGAAAATCCGCGCCGTTCAGCGAATCAAACAGACCCCAGTGCAGCGGTACTGCGTATTTTGCGCCGATGGCAGACGCAAACCGCGCGGCATCGGTCATGTTCATGTTGTTGCCGACACCGTTGACGGGCAGGAATACTGCGTCGATGTGCTCGGGCAGATACGGGAAAATCTTTTTGTTGTACAGCGTGTCGCCGGTGATGTAATAGGTTTTTCCGTCATGCAGATCATCGATGATAACACCGACGGCGGAGACAGCACGGTCAGCGGCTTTTTCGCCGATGCGAAAAACCGATGCGCGGTTTCCGGATCGTAATGGTCAAGATGTTCGTGTGTGAAAATGAGAACATCCGGGATCAGCTCCCATACCCATGCGGGCACCGGCACGCGGCGGTGCAGGGCGGGATCATTGGATGCTTCATACACGCTGTCGGAAAGATAGGGGTCGATCATCACACGCACAGCGGCACTTTCCAGATACAGACCGGCCTGTCCGAGCCAGATTACTTTCATTGTGCAGTTCTCCATTTCGTTGTTCGGTTTCCTTCATCCTCATTATACACAACTTTACCGAGAAAGTCAAGTAAAACAGGACGATATCGGTTGCTTTTTGGCGTTTGATATGATATAATGAAGATAAGGATATTTATTTAACAGTATCGGGGGACAGACATAAAATGGAACGACCGTATGTATTGGGATTGGATTTCGGATCACTTTCGGCACGCGCGCTGCTGATGGATACGCGCACGGGTACGGAGACGGCATCTGCTGTTTTTGATTATCCGCACGGTGTCATGGACAGGGCCTTGCCGGACGGAATGCCGCTTCCCGCAGATACCGCTTTGCAGCATCCGCAGGATTATCTGGATGCATTGTGTACGCTGACCCGCGCGGTGCTGGATCGTGCCGGGATTGCACCCGACAGCATTGCCGGGGTAACGCTTGACTTTACCGCGAGTACTCCGCTTGTATTGAATGATGAGGGGGTGCCGCTGTGCTTTCTGCCGGAGTTTCGGGGGGAGCCTCATGCATATGTCAAAATGTGGAAGCACCACGCAGCGCAGGCGCCGGCGGAACGCATTACAGCACTTGCCGCAGAATACGATCCTCATATGCTCGATGCATACAGCGGACGTGTTTCCTCGGAATGGCTGATCCCGAAGCTGCTGCAGATTCTGGAGGAAGCACCGGAGGTATACCGCGCTGCGGCACGGTTTGCCGAATCGGGGGATTGGATCGTACGCACTCTGACAGGCGTGGATTGTTCATCGACGAATATGGCAGGATATAAGGCACTGTGGCGTCCGGGGATCGGATATCCTGACCGAGCCTTTCTGGAAACTTTGAACCCCGCGTTTGCCGACGCTGCCGACAAGCTTGCACATGACATTCGTCCGGTCGGTGTCTGTGCCGGATATGTCACGGAAACGGCAGCGGAGATGACCGGGCTTGCACCCGGGACACCGGTCGGCGTCAGCATCATCGATGCGCATGCCGCATATCCTGCGGCCGGGGTCACGCAGAATGGAAAACTCATGATGATCGTCGGCACCTCCAACTGCTGTCTGACGACTGCGGATACCGAAACCGGTGCACCGGGGGTATTCTGTGTCCGCGATGGGATCCTGCCGGGTGTATACGGCTATGAGGCCGGACAGGCATGCTTCGGTGACCATTTCGATTGGTTCTGCAAGCATCAGGTTCCTGCGTCCTACACTGCGGCGGCAGAAGCTGCCGGGGTCAGCATTCATACGTATTTATCCGAGCTTGCCGCAAAGAAAAAGCCCGGTGAGACAGGGCTGCTTGCGCTGGATTGGTGGAACGGTGTGCGCACGGATCTGATGGACGAGCGTCTGCACGGCGTGATGCTCGGCATGACGCTTGCAACGAAACCGGAGGATCAGTACCGTGCGCTGATGGAGGGCTGTGCGTTCGGGACCCGTGTTGTGCTGGACAGCTATCGACATGCGGGGATCGTCATCGACGAGGGCTTTGCATGCGGCGGTATTGCAAAGAAGAACCCGCAGCTATTGCAGATCCTCTCCGATGTACTTGGCATTCCGCTCCACATTGCGGCGACCGATCAGGCCGGGGCGCTCGGCTGTGCCATGTGGGCAGCGGTCATGAGCGGGATATTCCCAACGCTGAAAGACGCCGCCGCTGTCATGGTACGTCCGCCGATCCGGACACACCGACCCGACCGTGCAAACAGCGCGGTATATGACCGGATATACGCGCTCTATCGGGAATTGCACGATTCCATGGGGAAGGAGAACAGCATTCTGCGCCGTCTGTCGGCATTACGGCAATGAATATCTGTCCGGGCTGACGGATCAAATGAATCTTGCAAAACCAAAAAAACACCTTGACATTCTTGGGAGAATCTGGTATGATTAACATAAGAATTTCCCGGACGGCTCCGGGTGCAACAGGATATATGACGAAGGAGATTTTTCAATGAAAATTTTATTCCAGGGCGATTCCATCACCGACTGCAGCAGAGGAACCGGACTCGGACAGGGATATCCGCTGCTGGTCAGCGCGCGTCTCGGACTTGATGCGCCGGGACAGCATGAGTTTTTCAATTTCGGCATCAGCGGCAACCGTGTTGTCGATGTATATGCACGCATCAAAAAGGATTGCTGGAATTATGCACCGGACGTTTTGAGCCTTCTGATCGGTGTCAACGATGTCTGGCATGAGATCGGCGGACAAAACGGCGTTGAGGCAGACCGCTTTTATACCGTTCTGAAAATGCTTGCCGATGACACACTTGCACGCTTCCCGGAGATCCGCATGATCTTCATGGAGCCGTTTGTACTGAATACCGGTGTGGTCGCTGAGAACTGGGACTACTTCCGTGAGGAGACCGCTCTCCGTGCCGATGCGGTCAGACGGGTCGCAGACGAATGCGGCGCGTTTTTCCTGCCGCTGCAGAAGGCATTTGATGATGCATGTGCGGTCTGTGATGCATCGTACTGGCTGCGCGACGGTGTCCATCCCACAGCTGCCGGTCATCAGATGATCGCTGACCGCTGGCTTGCACTGTACAGAGAAAAGATCGGCGGATAATTTGCCGCATCTGACGGAATATTTCAAGAAAGGAGCCGCATCCGCCCGGCGGATACGGTCATTGTCCGATATGAAAAAGAAATTACCGGTGCTCATCATTGCACTTGCGGCGGCACTTGCCGTTGTGATCCTTGCGGCGACGTTCGTAGTTCCGCTTCTTGCACGCCGTGCATCAGTTGAGGAACAGTTCCGGATCGCCGCAGAATACATTGCGGAAATGGATTACGATTCCGCTCTGCTTGCATTCAACCGCGTTCTGGAAATTGATCCGAAGAATGTGGAGGCACAGATTAAGATTGCCGATATCTATCTTGCAAAGGAAGAGCCG
The DNA here is from genome assembly GCA_017455975.1 of Clostridia bacterium. GTDB lineage: Bacteria > Bacillota > Clostridia > Oscillospirales > CAG-272 > RGIG3925. The sequence goes on from JAFTLK010000374.1 coordinate 19,614, forward strand.
GAGGCCGCACTGCAGGCATTGCAGGCCGCACTGCAGGCATCGTCACCGCCTGCGTTTGCGCTGACGCTGATGCGTGTGGTCGATGAGCTGATCGTCGGCAGCGACATTCTCACGGTTCTGGAGGAAGCCGGCATTCTCGATGAACTTCCTGTGGAGGAGATCCTGTCTGCACTGGTTTCCGCGGTCGGAGAGGGATGACGGGAGCATCCGTCGTGAAGAAAATAACCGCGAAAGAGGGATTTATTTATGAAGCGAACTTTGCTTGCAAGCGACTTTGACGGAACGCTTTGCCATAACTATGCACCGGAAAATTACCCTGCCACGGCAGAAGTGCTTGCCTCGATCCGGAAATACCGGGAGGACGGCGGGCTGTTCGGCGTTGTCACCGGACGCGATTGGCGTTGGAGTTATTATGAACTCAAGCAGAACGGTAAACTTGATTTTGATTATATCATCGCGCTGAACGGCGCACAGGTGTATGACAGCGACGGCAATCTGATTCTGGAAACCACAGCGGACGGATCCGCTCCGTACGGCGATACCACGCTTGCCCGGGCACTGGCACAGCGCTGCTGGGAGCTGGTCGGTGACACCTTCAGCATGATCTGCGGCCGGGAGCGTTATAATTTCAACCGTCTTCTGCCCGAGGGCGGAGAGGATGACGGCGATGTATTCGTGCCACTGTCACGACTGGATTCCATCGGTGCGTTCCACATGGCAAGCACCTTCGGAAAACCGGGCTTCAATACCGAGCAAGCTGCAAAAATTCTGTCATCGGAATTTGGCTCGGTGCTCAACCCTCTGCCGAATGGCCGATGTCTCGATATCCCGCCGGCAGGTGTTGACAAGGGCATCGCCATTGCAAACTATGCCGGATGGGCAGGTGTACCGATAGAGGACATCTGGACGGCCGGCGACAACCACAATGACCTTGCAATGCTTGTTCCGTATCATGGGTGTGCCATGGAGACCGGCGTGCAGGCGGCAAAGGATGCCGCGGAATTTGTCTGCCGCGATCTTGTCGGTGTGATTGAACAGATCCGTGCGCATGCGCAAATCTGATAATTAGATAACTGAAAATTTGATAAAAGGAGAATAAAAAATGAAAGTCGGTAATACAACCGGGTATTTCTGGTACGGAAAGAACGCAGACGAAGTCTACGGAAGAATGGCAGAGATCGGCTATGAGGCGGCCGATCAGTCGATGTGTGACATCAAGGATGCAATTTTCCATGATGACACAGCTCTGCGTGACTTCTGCGCCGCAAACAAGGCAGCCGCTGCGCATCACGGGATTGTGATCAATCAGCTGCACGGCCCGTGGCCGACCTATGACACGGAGGAGGAAAGCCGTGCCGAGGGCTGGCGCTGCTTCCACCGTGCGGTACTGGCATGTCATATGATGGAGACCCCCTACATGGTGTTCCATCCGCAGATGCCCTACGGATGGGGTGCGGAGGAGGAACCGGAGCTTGCAAAGAAGCTGACAATCGAGCTGATGCAGGATCTGCTTCCCGATTGCGAAAAGTACGGTGTTACGATCTGTCTTGAAAATATGCCGTTCCGTAAGCACCGGATCTCAACAATGGACAGAATCGTTGAGGTGCTTGAAATCATCAACCATCCCAACGCCGGTATCTGTTTTGACACCGGTCACAGTCTGGTGTTCGGCCACGATCTCGGTGATATGGCACGTCTTGCAGCGCCGTATCTGAAGTGCCTGCATGTCCACGATAACGACGGTACCCGCGACAGCCATAAGCTGCCGTATTCCGAGGGCGGCGTCGGTAATTGGGAAAACTTTGTGAAAGCACTCGCTGACATCAATTACAAGGGTGTTCTGAATCTGGAATGCATGGGTGATATCCCGGATGTTCCGATGGAGCTGCGCACATCCTACGAACGCCTCACCTACGGTACCGGCAGATATCTGGCGGACCAGATCACACGTCTGGAGCAGAACCGGTAATACAAAATTAAATATGTGACAGAAAACGGGATACCGCAGACACAGGTTGTTTGCAGTATCCCGTTTTTTAATTGGGTCCTGAACTTGCAAAAAGCATGTACGCTTGACGGCAGGTTCAGGGCTTTTGTGTTTTTTGACTCTGGTTTGACAAATTCATAATAAAACGGACAAAACTGTGTGTTACAATGATCGTGTATGCACAAAAAGCTGTATACGAATCAATCGACCCGTGAAGTATCATCATTAGAAGAAAAGGGAGGCCTGAACCGAATGACAGAATATGGGTATATCAGAGTCAGCAGCCGTGAGCAGAACGAAGACCGACAGTTGATCGCAATGCATGATGTCGGCATCGATGACAGCAGGATTTTTCTCGATAAGCAATCGGGAAAGGATTTTGAGCGGCCGCAGTACAAACGGTTGATACGGAAAATGAAAAAGGACGATCTGCTTTATGTAAAAAGCATAGACCGTCTCGGACGAAATTATGAGGAGATATTGCAGCAATGGCGGTTTTTGACTAAGAACAAAGGCATCGATATCGTCGTTCTGGATATGCCGCTGCTTGATACGCGGCGCGGCAAAGACCTGATGGGGACGTTTTTATCGGATATTGTCTTGCAGGTGCTGTCGTTTGTAGCTGAAAATGAACGGAGCAACATCCGTCAGAGGCAAGCCGAGGGCATTGCCGCCGCCAAAGCGCGCGGCGTCCGGTTCGGACGTCCGCCAAAGACGCTGCCGCCGTGCTTTGATGATGTGTGCAAAAAATGGAAAAACGGCGAGATCACCGGAACAAAAGCAGCCGAGCTGTGCGGCATGCCGCTTTCTTCGTTCCGATATCGCGCCGGAAATGCAGAAATATCTGCGATGTGTAGGCAAAAATAGAGGATTTGCAAAAAACTGTACAATCCTGCATAACACTCCGAAATTATATACGATAATATTTTATCACAAAAAATCATTTTTTTCAAGACTTTTACAGCATATTTTTCAATAAATTTTTACGTATTTTTAATCAACCCGTTATTCAATTTGACTTACAAAAAAGTACAGGATTTGGCAGTAGGTTTGAAACTATCTGTGGGATTAACACTGTGTGTTTCAGACAAACATATGAGTCGTACACTGCTGTACCGTTATTATGTCACATTCTATCATAAACAAGATACATCGCATGAACGGTTGGGGCGCACAGACGGATCTTTTTCGGTGAGGCTTGAAATGATTTATGTGAATGTATTGAATCCTAAAAAGGAGCAGATAAAGAATGAAAAAGTATGTGAAACCAATGTTGATCTACGAGAGATTTGAATTATCAAAGCATATCGCAGATTGCGCGTGGGAATTGCAAGCAGATAGTGATGAAACATGTAATGCGACCGCTGATGAAGATAAATTAAAAGGATATACCACCCTTTTTAATGATGGAAACAATGCTTGCGATTATAAACCGGGGATGTTTCAGAATTATTGTTATTTTAACGGCGCACAAAGCGTAAATGTCTTCAAATCCTGATTTTTATCACAGCCTCGATTTTGAAATAGCATGTATATCGTTTTCCCTCCGGTCTTTCAAACATTGGGACGACGAGCCGGAATTTCTTCCTTTTATAAAAAAAGCAGAACTCCCGGATTTTCTCATTCGGTTTCAGCAGACGGATCGTTTGCCGATGCTGCCGTCCGAGGTGCTTTATGAGGATGCATGTTACCGTGTCCATCCGGACGGGCAGGGCGGGTATATCCGCAGTTTTTTCGATGCACCGCGTGACATGACTCCATATGCTGTCACGGAAGAAGATTATGCGAACGGCAGAATTCAGATATCGTATCTGCCAAAGGGTGCACATTGTGTATCGCAGGTTCACAACAGCTTTTTTCATATCGGATTTGAAAAGATCCTTATGTATAAAAAGCGTCTGTGCCTGCATGCATCGTGTGTTGACACGCAGTACGGCGGACTGTTGTTTTCCGGTCCTTCCGGGATCGGGAAATCTACGCAGTCGGAACTCTGGTGCAGATATCGCGGTGCGCAGCTGATCAACGGTGATCGTCCGATTCTCTCAAAGGATGAGTCCGGCTGGCGTGCTTGGGGATCGCCGTATGCCGGCTCCTCACGATGTCACATCAACAAAAGCTGTCCTGTTCGCGCAATCATCATGCTTGAGAAAGCAGCGAACTGCTGCATCACGAGATTGTCGATGCCCGATGCATTCCGTGCGGTATGGTCAGGTCTGACCGTATACGGCTGGGATAAATGGTTTGTCGAGGAAGCTGTCAATCTGGCGATGGAACTGATCGAATCGGTTCCCGTTTACCGATTTTCCTGCACGCCCGATAAACGCTCGGTCGAAGTGCTGGAGTCTGAAATCAAAGGAGGCTGCCGCAAATGATTGAACCAAATACCGGCGGCAGACCGCTGACCGATTATCTGTACGCAAAAGCCTGCCGGCTGAAAATTCCGCTGAACGGCACATTTGAACTTTCACCCGTCTGCAACTTCGCGTGCCGGATGTGCTACGTCCGAAAAACGGAAAAAGAAGTGCAGTGCAGTCCACGTCCGATTCTGACGCTGGATGATTGGCTGAAGATCGCTCGGGAAGCAAGAGAGGCGGGCATGCTCGACCTTTTGCTGACAGGCGGAGAGCCGCTTCTGTGGCCGGACTTCTGGGAGCTGTACGATCAGCTGATCGATATGGGGTTCCTGATTTCCATCAATACGAACGGCTCACTCATCGACGATGAAGCCATCCGACACTTCCTGCAAAAGCCGCCGAAGCGCATCAATATCACGCTCTACGGTGCCTCCGACGAAACCTACCGCCGTCTGTGCGGCACCCCGGGCGTATTTGACCGGGTAGACCGCGCAATCCGCGGATTGCTCGACGCGGGACTCACGGTGAAGCTCAATTGCTCACTGACGCCCGAAAACGCCTGTGATATCGACTGGATCGTCGACTATGCCAAAGCACGCAGCACGGTTCTGTCGGTTTCCACCTACATGTTCCCGCCGATCCGCCGTGACCCTGACCGCATCGGGGAAAACGAGCGCTTCACGGCAGAGGAATCCACACGCTATCTGATGCGATATCTGCAGAGAAGCCGCGGCGAGGCACTTTACCGTGGATACCTGCAAAGCATCAGAGACGGCTACGCGGAGCCGCAGGGGCTCGATGCCGACTGCATTGACCCAGAGGACGGACATATCCGCTGCCGTGCGGGAAGCGCGTCGTTCTGGATTACATGGGACGGCTGGCTGCTTCCGTGCGGCATGATGACGCAGCCGAAAGTTGATATAAAGAAGCATTCCTTCCCGGATGCATGGCGGCAGCTGACAGAGATGTCAGCGGCAGTCCGGCTCTCGGGAGTTTGCGATAAATGCCCGGACAGAGATATCTGTCATCCCTGCGCCGCCATCGCATACGCGGAGACGGGGACGTTCACGGGAATCCCGACCTACAGATGCCGTGCTGTACAGCAGATGTGCAGAATCGCGTCTGAATATAATCAAGTCTCTAAAACATAACAGAATCAAGTATGTTATGAAAAACAATAAAGGAGAAATGTTATGAACATGCTCAAAAAATCATTGGCGCTGCTTCTGACGCTGTGCATGCTGTTCAGTATGATTCCGCTTACGGTTTCGGCATCGACACTTACTGTGTCCTCAAAGCCGTCAGACGGTACTACGACCAATGCACCGTTCCCCAAGGGAACCGGCGGTAGCAATAGTTTCCGTATTCCGGCACTTGTCACACTGAAAAACGGTAATCTTGTCGCTGCAGCCGATGCGCGCTGGAATACCACATATGACGGCGGTGGTCTCGATACCATTGTTGCCCGTTCTTATGACAGTGGCTCTAATTGGAGTTACACATTTGCCAATTATCTTGGAGATAACGGAAATGAATATAACGGCAGCAGTTCGACTGCATTCATTGACCCGGCACTTGCTGTTGACGGCAATACTGTCTATATGCTGGTCGATTTGTATCCGTATGGCATCGCTCTGAACGGAAGCGGCAATACTGCACCGTCTACCCATATTGGATTTGACGATAATGGATATCTTGTTCTGTCAAAAGACGGTAATTATAATTATTATCTTAACGGTGATACCATCTATTCATACACTGACGGTGCGGTCAGCGGGTATACCGTTGATGAATACTTTAATATTACCGGTACGGACGGAACATCCTCCAACCTGTTTTTCTCCGATTCCCCTTATAAGGTAGTAAGAACAGGCTTCCTGTATCTGACAAAGTCGACCGACGCCGGTAAAACATGGTCTGCTCCCGAACTTCTGAATCTGAAGACTTCATCGGAACAGGTCTGTCTTGTTGCGCCCGGACGTGGTTTGGTCACAAGCAATGGCAACATTATTTTCCCTGTATACTCTTATAACGGAAGTCAGTCTTCCCAACAGATGAGTTATATCTCATATGATGGCAAATCTTGGAGCCGCAGCACCAGCATGACCGGTGCATCCTGGTCTTCCGAATCTGCTGTCGTTGAACTTACAAGTGGTGCACTGCGCTTCTTCTACCGTAACGGCACGACAAATCTTTGCTATGTTGACTATAACAACGGCTGGGGGACTCCTGTGACGATGACTTCCATCGATACAAACTCCAACTGTCAGATCTCCGCGATCACTTACAGCAAGACCATCGACGGTAAGCAGGTTATCCTTGTTTCTTGTCCGACCGGTCCGAGTGAAGCAGGTTCCGATGAGAGTGGTGCATCCTACCGTCTGAACGGTAAGATTTTTGCGTTCACCGTGGAATCCAACGGTTCTCTGAATAAGGTCGGTTCCATCAGCGTTACCTCCAATGATAACCAGTTCATGTATTCCTGCCTGACAGAACTGTCTGACGGTACTGTCGCGATCCTTTATGAAAACAAAGAATCTGCATGGGGTACCGGCACAAACTGTTACTACACCATGGATTATGCGGAGTACGATCTGACCACCGCAATGGGTCTGACATTCGATACCACCTCCTCCGGCGAGGATTCCGACGACACGGAAGAAACATTCAATACTGCCGTATCCGATGACGGTATTGAAATTACAAGCGAAACCGAAGTAACTGCAATCTCCGGTCTCACTGATTTTGTCGCATATGATATCACGCTGTCCAAGGACGGTGCAAACTATACCGACAGTGCAACCGTAACACTGCCTCTGAACAAAAAATTTGCGGAAGACGTTGCTCTGTGGGGCTTTGTTCTTGAATCCGACGGTTCGATCACCTATGTCAAGGAGAATGTCACACGCGATACTGTGAACGATACCGTGACATTTACTGCTCCGCATTTCTCGACGGTTGGTGCGATGCCGGCGGCGGAGGAAGAATTGCAGGATGAGATTACCTCATCTGGAATAGTATATAAGCTTGCGACAACTTTTTTAGCTGGTGAAGAATATATCATAGTTAATACAAGTTCTGATGGTACGGGATATGCATTAACTAATTACAACGGAGAGGGAGGAGTTGCCAGAACTGAGGTTGCGATTTCCAATGGAGTAATTACAAATCTAAATGAAGATAATGATGATTACGTACTTTGGAATATTAACGGAACTTCTAATGCATTGGTAAAGAATGGGGATTACTATGTATATCTAGGTAGTTCAACGTTATTATCAGAAAGTTCTAGAAGTCTTAATATTGTATCGCAAGGTGACGGAGAATATAATATCAACAGAAGTAATTCGAACTATTATTTATATTACAAAGAATCGAGCGCTGCGTGGACGCGGGCATCTAGTACACAATCTGTTTATCTATTTCAGAAAGTAAATGCAGCTTATTTAGTAAATGCAGCAAAACAAGATAAACTTATTATTGATCTTACTTTACAAGAAAGTGAAGGCGGTAATTATACCGATACCAGCTGGAATGCTTATAAGGCTGCTCTGAATGCCGCAAATACTAAACTTGCGACAGTTGAGGGAACAGATTACGCAACTGAAAGTGAAGCGAGTGCTGCACTGGTTGATTTGAAAAATGCGGTAAATACTCTTGAGGAAGCAAAAGATGCACTCGTTAAGGCGATTACCATTACTGTAAATTATAAAGCGAACGGCACAAAAGTTGCTACCGGTACACTCAATGTGGCTGTAGATGTTGAAACCGCTACACTGCCGTCTTCTGTCACTGGCAGCGATGGCACAACCTATACTGTAAAGAATACGACGCTTAATTTGACTGATGCAACATCTTATGATGTTGAGGTTACAAAAGTTGATATTATTGAAGTTTCTATTCCGGAATATATTCCATATGAGATCTCTGTCGTTTTGTCTGATGGTCAGTATGTTCAATGGTCTACTGCAGATGATGAATATGTTGGTGTAACGGCTACACATTCTGCTTCCGCTGATGCATATCTTGTTGGCCTTAAAGTAACTGATACTCCTGTTCTTGTTACTGGTACTATTTACAATTCTGATGATACTGAAGCAGGAACTCTCAAATGGAATGTTACAGTAACAGACAGTGAAGAAACATCTACCTCAAAACATATATATGTTAAAGTTAAAGATATAATTAATTGTGATGCTTATTATTCTGTAAATGCAGGTGAGCTGAAAAAGATCAATGGATCCGGTATACTTGTTGATGCAGATGTAACAGGTAACTATAATATTATGTTCTTTGCAGCTCCGTTTGATGGTTATGCTTTGACATATATGGGCGTTGCAGGATCAGATAATCAATATTATACATTAACTGATGGTAACCCAGATGGTACAGGTTCCGGTGCATGGCCGTTTGACAGTGCAACACAAACTACTATTCCTACAACAAGTGGTGATTCGGCTTGGGTTGATGGACATGGCTTCCGATGGGCACTTCTTGAAGGTAACTTTGAAATAGAGCAGATGAAGGCGATGTTTAGCCAAGCAATAGCTCTTGGTTGTGATGGTGCAACAAACTTCACAAAAAACGCAAACGATTCCTACTATACTGAAGTAATTTTTGCGGCTCAAAAATTACCTGAAATGGAAAAGACCATTGCAAGCATTACACTGACAGAAGAAGATGGTTCAAAGAAAACGGTAAATTATACTTCCGGTATGACGCTTGGTATTGGTGATACCATTAACTACAAGATTACCATTACGATTCCGGCAGAATTGCAGGGAGATATTTTAGATATATCTAAAAAGTATACAGTTACAAGTCCAATCACGTCTGCGAATACTCCGTCTTATACTACGGGAAGTTACGGTTCAGTAGAATTAACGAAAGGCAATCTATCAGATATTTTGAAGAATTCAAACCTCCAGTTGTATGAAGATGAATACTACACCACCACATTTAGTGGCCAACTCTCCGATACAACATCCGCAACTACCGAAACAACTTTAACTTATTATGCTTACATTCAGCTCGCGGCAGGCAACTTCCTGTCTGTAGTTGATGATGGTAAAATCATTAACTCTGCATCTCTTGAATTTGAATACAGTTCAACCTATACAAAGGGAATTCTCAAAGAAAAATCTGAAGCTGTTGCAGAAATTCTCGTTGAGGTTCCCGAATATGTCATCGACTTCGGTCTGCCGGTTGTTATCGATCTGACAAATGATCCGCTGGTTCAAGGTGACAGGATCAAAGAGGCAACATCGAAATATGGTGGTGAAGTTGAAATCACGGGCGAAAGAACTATCCTTTATACTCCTACAAGCATTCTTCCAGATTCTGACTTTATTACGCTGACTTTCTATGATATGCAGCTTGAAAATGGCACCACAGTCGAAGAAGGTTCTGCTGCTCTTATCGGTTACGGTGTCCGTATCTATCCTGCCACCACCGTTTACTACGATGATAGCTTCATCGGTACTGGTTCAGGTTGGAGCAGAGGCGGCACCGCTGTTACCGTAGCAAATCAGACTGCCGAGGAAATGAATACGTCTGAGGAAAAAACCAACAAGAAAAACAACTACGGTTATGACCCTGCGTATGCCTCTGTTTCCGGCGCATCTCACGGTACATATCTCACCTCACAGACCATTGGTGCTACCACATCCTTTGAGTTCACCGGCACCGGCATTCAGGTCTTCGCAAATGCAACAACCGAAACTGGCTATGTTTCCGCGAAAGTTACCGATGCAAATGGAGCAATCGTCAAGGTCTATATGGTAGATACTGTTGTTGACCCCGGTGACACCTCGGCAACATCCGGTCAGACCGGCAGTCTCTACGGTCTGCCGATCATCTCCATCGTTGATGTCACAGGTTTGAAACATGGTACTTATACTGTAACCCTTACCAAGATCATGGATAAAAAGCCTGTCTATATCGACGGTATCCGCGTCTTCGGTACCATTGCAGATTCTACGATCTTTAATACAGACCTTGAAGATAAGCCCGAGTTTTATGAACTTCGTGATCATGTTCTCAATGCGGTTAATATCACTGATACAACGACCGCAGATCAGGTATATGCTGCTATCAGTACCGATTCGGAAGCTCCTGCAGCTGTAATTACTTATCCTGCCGATATTTATGGCACGAATGCAACCGCTCAGGACCTCCTCGACAACGGCCCCAAGAACGAACTGTATCTCTATAAGAATCAGACACTGACCTTCAATGTCTCGACCAAGCGTACCATGCAGATCGGTCTGAAGGCTCCGGCCGGACAGACGACAGTGGAAGCAAAGACGACCGTTGGCTCCACGACTTCCACAGTTGATCTTATTAACAATGATACTGGCGTTGTTGTTGCTGACACCATTTCGTCCACCGTCGATATGTTCTACACGCTCGTTGGAACACCTGCAGGTTCTGATACGACCTACACTGTAAAGATCAAGAACACCGGCTCCAATATCCTCTCCGTCACCCTCCTCAAGATCTGTGACGACCCGAACGCGGCATTCGTTCCGCTGACGATTGAGGATATCGAGACGATTCTCGCGCCCGATGCTCCCACCGCCGACGCCTCCCTGACCGTTAACATCACCAACCGTTCCGGAAAGGTGATGAAGACTGTCACGCTGACCGCAAACGGTGTCGCGGGTGAGACCCACACCTTCACCGAAGAAGAAATTCTCGCGGCGATCAGCGACGTGCTCGGCAAGGATTACATTGCAGCACGCGGATCTTCGATCGATGATGTCGAAGTCGTTTACGGCGAATCCGATGTTCTCACCGTTGACAAAAACGATGACATCATGCGCATCCACAAGATCAACAATCACAAGAGCCGTCCCGGTAAGGGCAGCGACAAAGGCAACGGCAAGCATAAGTAAGCCGGAGTGCTCCTGCGGAGTACGGTTTGTATATCCGACAACAGATCGGAGGCCGGTGGAATCACCTGCCGGCAGCCGATTGAACGAACGAAAAAGGAAGGTGAAATACCTTCCTTTTTTCGGAATTTGATGAGGATTCCCATGGCAAAAGATATTTCAGGCAAGAAATTCGGCATGCTGACCGCCATAGCACCTGTTCGCTCCGATGAAAAGCGTGGTGTGATCTGGCGCTGTCAATGTGATTGCGGCGCGGAAAAAGAGGTTCCGACCGTGTATCTGATGAGAGGACTGACCAAGAGCTGTGGCTGTGCCGGACACGGAAAAAAGGGCGGGCCAGACATTACCGGGCAGACCTTTGGCCGTCTGACTGCCGTTTCGTTCAGCCATTACAATGAAAAACATATGGATTGCTGGCTTTTTCGCTGCTCCTGCGGCAATGAGACGGTGCTTCCTGCGGCAAACGTCAAGTGGAAGGGAACGCAGAGCTGCGGCTGTCTGCGCGCGGAGCGTCTGCATGAGATCCATCATGAAGACATCTCGGGACACCGGTTCGGTCGGCTCACGGCAATTCACGATACGGACGAACGCGATTCCTGCGGCTCGATTCTGTGGGAATGCCAATGCGATTGCGGCAAAACCGCGCGCTATTCCGTAGCAAATCTGAAAAGCGGAAACGTGCAGAGCTGCGGCTGCCTTCTTGCAGAA
>JAFTLK010000375.1 GCA_017455975.1 Clostridia bacterium
CATCTGGCGCTGGCGGTCGATGCACTGGAGGAGGTTCTCCGCACGCTGACCGATGCCGGATATGCGCCGGAGCCGATTCGACGGGATACGTTTACCGGTGAGCGGATGACGTTTGTGAAAGATCCGGACGGATTACCGATTGAACTGCATGAATAGTGGAAAGGGAATATTCTGATGGATGTATACAAAACGCCGCCCGTGTTTGAAAATGAGCACTATCTGATTCGTTTCATACAGCACGAGGATTGGTCAGATTTACTCCGCGTTTATTCGGATGAAAAAGCCGTACCGCTGTTTAACAGTGACAACTGCGGCGGTGATGATTTTCATTATACCACCGAGGAGCGGATGCGGCAGGCGATCGAATTCTGGCTGCGTGAATACAGTCAGAGATATTATGTGCGCCTTTCTGTCTGCGATAAACGCATCCATAACACGGCAATCGGGACTATCGAAATATTCAATCGAAAAGCTGAGGATTTCTTCACAGACTGTGGATTGCTGCGGTTGGATCTTCGCTCGGATTATGAAAATGAAACGGAAATATCCTGTCTTCTGTCGCTGATCCTGGCACCGATTTTTTCGTTGTTTTCCTGCCGCATGATTGCAACAAAAGCGATCCCGGCGGCAAAGGAACGCATTGCAGCATTGAAGAAATTCGGATTTGCATTGTCCGATGAAACGCTGATCGGCGGTCATGACGGAAAGACATACGGAGATTATTGGTTCATAAAACAATAACAAAAACCTGCTGTAGAACGGAAAATCAATCCGTGTACAGCAGGTTATGTTTTTCTTTTGATTTATACGTTGAAACGGAACAGAACGATGTCGCCGTCTTTCATGACATATTCCTTACCCTCTGAGCGAACCATGCCCTTGTCCTTTGCGGCGGTCATGGAGAAGTCGAAATTCGCAAGCTCGTCGAAGTTGATGACCTCGGCACGGATAAAGCCGCGTTCAAAGTCGGTATGAATCTTACCGGCAGCCTGCGGGGCTTTGGTACCTTGCGTGATGGTCCATGCACGGCATTCGTCAGAGCCTGCGGTCAGGAAGCTGATCAGACCGAGCAGGGCATAACTTTCCTTGATGAGCTTGTCAAGTCCGCTTTCCTCGATACCGAGATCTTCCAGAAATGCACCCTTGTCTTCCGGCGGCAGCTGTGCGATTTCAGATTCGATGGATGCGCAGATCGGGAGAATACCGGAGTGCTCTTCATCGGCATATGCCTTGAGCTTGACAAAAAATTCGTTTTCGGAAAGATCGGAGCCGACATCGTTTTCGGAGATATTGGCAGCATAAATGACGGGCTTCATGGAAAGCAGCGGTACATCGGTCAGCATTGCCATTTCGTCATCGGTCAGCTCCAGTGTACGTGCGGTCTTGCCGTCGGCCAGCGTGTCGTGGATGCGGTTGAGCAGTGCAAGCTCACCTGCCAGCGTCTTGTCACCCTTCATTGCCTTGGTGACACGGTCAATGCGGCGGTCAAGCAGTTCGATGTCGGAGAGGATCAGCTCCATGTTGATGATCTCAACGTCGGAAATGGGGTCAATACGACCTTCCACATGAATGATGTTGGAGTCCTCAAAGCAGCGGACGACATGGATGATCGCGTCAACCTCGCGGATGTGGGATAAGAACTTGTTGCCAAGACCTTCGCCCTGTGCCGCGCCCTTGACAAGTCCTGCAATGTCGACAAATTCGATGACAGCAGGGGTCTTCTTGTTCGGGTTATGGATTTCGGCGAGCTTGTCAAGACGTGCGTCCGGAACCGCAACAATGCCGACGTTGGGTTCGATGGTGCAGAACGGATAGTTGGCACATTCCGCACCTGCGTCTGTGATTGCATTGAACAGAGTGGACTTGCCGACGTTCGGAAGTCCGACGATACCTAATTTCATATGTATGTATCTCCTTAAAAAATTCAGTATTTTCAGGGGTTTTTGCGTAGTGGGTAGTTTGTTCTACGCCATTTTGATATATGATTAAATATTATTATATCATAAAGCCAAAGGTTTCTCAATAGATTTCGGAAAATTATTGAAATCAAATTGTAAATTTTTCGTTTTTGAAACTTGTATTTGTAGGACATTTGGGAAATTTTTCAAATTCCTGCAAAGTAAATTTGGCGGTGTATACATACTTGTTGTGTTATATAAAATTGTTATGACTGTTATACGCTTTTCGTTATTTTCAAAGTGTGTGTGTTGTGATATAATAATCAAAGCACCATACAGTTGTCTTTGTCTATGATGAGCTCTCTTTCCATATCCTCCTGAGAGTTCGTCACACAAGACGAGGAGAAGATCGCTTGGGAAGAGGCGATCTTCTTTTTTTGAAAATCTGCGGCTTGAAAAGGAGAATTTGGAACATGAGCGAATCATTGATTCCGCGTGCGACGCTTGGCAGACTTCCGATGTATCTTGAATATTTACAGGGATTAACTTTAAGTGACAATTCCACCATTTCCGCTGCTGCGATTGCACGCGGTCTGGAGCTTGGAGAGGTTATGGTCAGAAAGGATCTGGCTGCTGTCAGCGGTTCCGGAAGACCGAAGGTCGGTTATGTTGCGCAGGAGTTGATTTGCGCTCTGCAGGCATGTCTGGAGCAGCGTTCCAATACCAAAGCGGTTCTGATCGGAGCCGGTAAGTTGGGACGTGCGCTTCTGGAATTCTCCGGTTTTGAGGAATATGGAATTCAGATCGTCGCCGCTTTTGACTGCAATGATCAGGTGCTTCGGTACAGCCGTACATCAAAAGAAATTCTGCCGCTGCGTGAGTTTGACCGATATTGCAGGGAACAGCAAATCAGGATCGGAATCATCACCGTCGGTGCGGGTTCTGCCCAACAGGTTGCAGATCTGATGGTTGCTGCCGGTATCCGTGCGATCTGGAATTTTGCCCCATGTGATCTGCAGCTGCCGTACCATGTGATACTGAAACAGGAAAATCTCGCGCTGTCGCTTGCATATCTTTGTAATCAGCTGAAATGATATGTGCTGTGCCGATCTTTGACAGAATTTTGGCAAAACTATTGCAATTCGGATAGATGTATGCTATAATATAGAAAATCGAGTCGATGTACGGGAGATTGTGCAGCGTATGAAAAACGTTCTCCTGCGTTCGCCGCAGTCTGTAGTATTGTCATTACAACAAATATCATATAAGAATTTGAAGCAGTTCCATGAAAATGGAACTGCTTCTTTTTTTCGATAAACACAATATCGATTTATATTATATCAATATCTATAACACCGATATAACAAATCGATTATTCCGTTATAAGCCAAAGTGTGTTAAAATAATAACATACTTAGGTCTGCTGCAGTATAATGCTGTATTGACAACAATCGACCGAAGTGCTGCTTCAAGACAGTACAGAAAAATTTTTCAGATAGAGAGGATATTGTCATGGTGAAAATTACGGTATGTATCGGCAGTTCCTGCCACATTAAAGGTTCGCGTCAGGTAGTCGAACAGCTTCAGGATTTGATTGCAAAGCATAATGTCGGTGACCGCGTAGAATTATCGGGTACATTCTGTATGGGAAAATGTCAGCAGGGCGTCTGTGTGACCGTTGATGATACATTCTATTCGGTATCTCCTGATACGGCAGAAGCATTCTTCAAAGAAGCCGTACTTGCAAAGGTGTAATGATATGCTGATTGTACAGATTTGTGTAGGCAGTTCCTGCCATCTCAAAGGTTCTCAGGACATCGTAGAGCTTCTGCAGGCGGGGATTGCAGAACATCATCTGGAAGACGATGTGATCCTCTCCGGCAGCTTCTGTATCGGAAAATGCAACCGCGTCGGTGTTACCGTTCAGGTCAATGATGATGTTCATGTCGGCATCACCAAAGAAAATTTCAGAGAGTTTTTCAAAACCAATATTCTTGATCCGATCGAAGCGGAAAGGAAGTGACGGAAATGGCAAATTGCCTGACGTTGAAAAAATCAAACTGTAAAAACTGTTATAAATGTATTCGTCACTGTCCGGTAAAAGCGATTCGTTTTTCTGCGAATCAGGCGCATATCATCGGCAATGAATGTATTCTTTGCGGTCAGTGCTTCGTTGTTTGTCCGCAGAACGCAAAGGAAATTGTCGACAGCACGGAAAAGGTTCGTGTTCTGCTGCAGACGGGCGATCCGGTCATTGTCAGTTTAGCACCGTCCTTCATTGCAAACTATGAAGGCATCGGTATTGCATCTATGCGCCGGGCTCTGCAGAAGCTTGGCTTTGCCGATGTAGAAGAAACAGCCATCGGTGCAACGATCGTCAAGAACGAATATGAGCGTATGCTGCGTGAAGAATCCCGCGATATCGTGATCAGTTCCTGCTGCCATTCGATCAATCTTCTGATTCAGAAGTATTTCCCGGCGGAACTGGAATACCTCGCAGATGTCATGTCTCCGATGCAGGCGCATTGTGCTGATATCAAAAAGCGAATGCCGGGTGTAAAAACCGTCTTTATCGGTCCGTGTGTCGCAAAGAAGGATGAAGCGGACTATTATGAAGGTCTTGTCGATGCTGTCATGACATTTGAGGAGCTGACCAGATGGCTAAAGGAAGAACGCATCACGCTCGAACCTGAAATGGATCAGACGGAGGAAAGCCGTGCGCGTTTCTTCCCGACAACCGGCGGGATTCTCAAAACCATGGCACAGGATGCTCCAGGATATCGTTATCTAGCCATTGACGGTGTGGAAAACTGTATCGCAGCACTCAAGGATATCGAAAGTGGTAAGATTCATAAGTGTTTTATCGAAATGTCTGCATGTGTCGGCAGCTGTGTCAACGGACCGATCATGGAAAAGTACGACAGATCGCCGGTACATGATTATATTTCCGTTGCTGAATATGCCGGTGAGCGCGATTTTCAGGTAGAGCAGCCGTCTCCGATGGGGTTGAAAAAGAACTTTTCGATGATTGAACATAAGCTGGAGATGCCGTCAGAACATGAAATTTTGACAGTGCTGCGGCAAATGGGAAAATTCAAGACCTCGGATGAATTGAACTGCGGCTCCTGCGGGTATAATTCCTGCCGCGAAAAGGCAATTGCCATCTGGCAGGGTAAGGCAGAGCCGTCGATGTGTCTGCCGTTTCTGAAGGATAAAGCAGAAAGCTTCTCCGATACGATCGTCAATAACACGCCCAACGGTCTTCTTGTTCTCAATGAAAATCTTGAGGTTCAGCAGATCAATCAGGCAGCAAAAAAGATTATGAATATCCGTGCGGATTCGGATGTGCTCGGGGAGCCGGTTGTCCGTATTCTGGATCCCGGCGTCTTTGTCAATGTCAAGCAAACGGGACGAACGGTAACGGATCAGCGTGTCTATCTCGCGGAATATAAGAGATATATTGAACAAACGGTAGTCTATGCACCGGATTCCCGTCTTCTGATCTGCATTATGCGTGATGTCACAGATGAGGAATTGGAACACGAAAAGAAGGAGCGTATCAACCGTCAGACTGTCGAGGTTGCGGATAAGGTCGTTGAAAAACAGATGCGTATTGTGCAGGAGATTGCGTCTCTGCTCGGTGAAACTGCGGCAGAAACCAAAATCGCGCTGACAAAACTGAAGGAGTCGATTGGCGATGAATGATCTGTGTGCGGATATCGGATATAAAAGTATCAACCACATCGGGGAAGAGTTGTGCGGTGACCACGTGGATATCGTTGAGGAAAACGAAGACTCCACGGTGATCGTGCTCGCAGACGGTCTCGGCAGCGGTGTCAAGGCGAGTATTCTCTCGACACTGACCTCAAAGATCATTTCCACGATGATGGCGGCAGGCTTGCCGATTGAAGAATGCGTTTCAACCATTGCGGCAACACTGCCGGTGTGCTCTGTGCGCGGCGTTGCATATTCCACATTTACGATCATCCATCTGCAGAACAATGATATTGCGGAGATCATTCAGTACGATAATCCGCATGTCATCATGATCCGCGGCGGAGACGTATATGATTATCCGAAAACCGAAATGAATATCGACGGGAAGAAGATCTATAAAACAACCTTGAAAATGTGCGAAGATGACGTATTTATCGCCATGAGTGACGGATGTCCTCATGCGGGTCTTGGCGGACTGTATAATTTCGGTTGGAAACGCGAGGAGATCGCGGCGTATATGCAAGCGCTGGTAGCCGGCGGTTATACCGCGAAAAACTTATCGACCATGCTGGTGGATGAGTGCGACCGTCTGTACGGACATAAGCCCGGTGATGACACAACATCCTGTGTTGTGAAAATTCGCCGTCGGGAACCGATGAATATTCTGTTCGGCCCGCCGTCCAACCGTGATGATGCGAACCGTATGATGTCCCTGTTCTTCTCCAAAGAGGGAAAACACATCATCTGCGGTGGTACAACATCTTCCATTGCATCCAAGTATCTTGGTAAACCGATCCGTGCCAGCCTGACATTTGAGCGCTCGGATGTGCCGCCGATTGCAGAGCTGGAGGGTGTCGACCTTGTTACGGAAGGCGTCATTACGATGAATAAAGTGATTCAGTACGCAAAGGACTACCTTGGTGACAATGCGTATTACGAACACTGGAATTTCAAACGGGACGGTGCCTCTTTGATCAGTCGTCTCTTGTTTGAGGAAGCAACCGACATCAACTTTTATGTCGGACGGGCGGTGAATCCGGCACATCAGAACCCGGATCTGCCGATCAATTTTAATATTAAGATGAATCTTGTTGAGGAGCTTTCCGCTTGCCTGCGCAAAATGGGAAAGCGAATCAAGGTCAGTTATTTTTAAGGAGGTGCGGAATGCGGAAATTTGACACCAAAGTTCAGCATTTGAAATATAAAGTTCTGCGTGAAGTCGCACGTCATGCATGGAATGATCGCCTTACGGAGAATATTCTTGACATTCCCAAGCAGATTGTTCCCGGCAATGAGCCGACGATGCGCTGTTGTGTTTACAAAGAACGTGCGATTCTCGATGAGCGCGTCAAACTCGCCATGGGCGGGGATAAAACCAATCCCAATATTATTGAAGTCATCAGTATCGCGTGTGATGAATGTCCGGTCGGCGGTTATGAAGTAACCGATGCCTGCCGCGGATGCCTCGCGCACCGTTGTGAAGATGTTTGTAAGCGTGGTGCAATCTCGTTCGACAGAAATCATGTTGCCGTGATTGACAAGTCCAAGTGCGTCGAATGCGGTGCCTGTGCGAAGGTCTGCCCGTATACAGCCATTGTCAATCGCACAAGACCGTGTCAGAATGCCTGCAAGGTCAAGGCGATCTCCATGGATGAAAAGAAAGCCGCAGAAATCGATAACAACAAATGTATCCAGTGCGGCGCCTGCGTTTATCAGTGCCCGTTCGGTGCGATCACGGACAAGTCCTTCATATTGGATGTGATACGTCTTCTTAAAAACAGCGATGAAAATAAGGTCTATGCACTGGTTGCGCCGTCTATCTCCAGTCAGTTTACATATGCAAAGCTCGGTCAGGTTATTACCGGTATGAAAGCGCTCGGCTTCCATACAGTGATTGAAGCGGCGCTCGGTGCAGATATGGTGGCACTGTCAGAAGCAAAGGAGCTTTCCGAAAAGGGATTTTTGACCAGTTCCTGCTGCCCGGCATTCGTGCAGTATATCAAGTCTGCATTCCCGCAGCTGACCCCGTATATTTCTCATAATCTTTCCCCGATGGCAACGCTTGCCAAGTATATCAAGGATACCACGCCGAATGCGAAGGTCGTCTTTGTCGGTCCGTGTACCGCTAAGAAGGCAGAAGCACAGCTTGCGCATGTCAAGGAATATGTCGATGCGGTTCTGACGTTTGAAGAATTGCAGGCGCTCTTTGACAGCCGTGATCTGGAGCTTTCCGGTTTGGAAGAAGGTGTTCTTGACAATGCGTCTTATTTCGGTCGTATCTTTGCGCGTTCCGGCGGTCTTTCCGATGCAGCGGCACAGGCGATGAAAGAGCTCGGTATTGATTTTACGATCAAACCTGTTGTCTGTGACGGGATTGAAGCATGCCGTATGGCGCTGCTCAAGAAGAGCAAAAACGCGCTCGACGGCAACTTTATCGAGGGTATGGCATGTATCGGCGGCTGTATCGGCGGTGCGGGATGCCTGACACACGGCGAAAAGAATAAAGCCGAGGTCGATAAGTACGGACGCGAAGCACTGGAAAAGACCATCGGCGATGCGGTTTCCGTATTGAATTACGAAGTATAAAGAGGTAGAGTATGAACAAGATTACCATCATCGGTTCCGGCGCGGTCGGTTCCACGATTGCTTATACGCTGACCACGCTCGGTCTGGCATCTGAAATCGTTATCATTGACATCAACGGTGAAAAGGCACTCGGCGAAGCTCTGGATATTCGTCAGGGCACACCGTTCTGCAGCCCGTGCAACATCTATGCAGGTCTTTACTGTGATGCAGTGGACTCCGACATCGTCATCATCACCTGCGGTATTGCAAGAAAGCCCGGTCAGTCGCGTCTCGATCTGGCACAGACCAACGTCAACATTCTCAAATCCATTACACCCGAAATTACCAAGTATGCGCCCAATGCAATGTATGTCATTGTTTCCAATCCCGTTGACGTTCTGACATATGCATTCACGAAGTTCTCCGGTATTCCTGAAGAACGCATCATCGGCTCCGGTACGATTCTCGATACTGCAAGACTGCGCGCAAGAATTTCTGAATACTACCGTGTCAATCAGCAGAATATTCACGCGTATGTCCTTGGCGAACACGGTGATACAGCGGTTGTTCCGTGGTCGATTGCAAACATTTCCAATGTTCCCGTTGAGGATTACGGTAAATCACTGAATCATGCGGACGGTTTCTATCCTGAGTTCAAAAAGAATGAGGTGGAAGAATTTGTCAGAAAGTCCGGCGGCCGCGTCATTCGCCGTAAAGGTGCGACCTATTACGCAGTTTCGATGTCCGTCTGCCATCTGTGCAAGTGTCTGCTCAGCGGTATTGATACCTCGCTGACCGTATCGACGATGGTTCACGGTGAATACGGTCTTCATGATGTTGCACTGAGCCTTGTGAATATTGTCGGTAAGAACGGTATTCACGGAAAGATCATGGTTCCGCTGACCGATGCGGAAATTGCTGACCTGCATCATAGTGCGGACAGCCTGAAGGCAGTTATCAACAGCATTGAGATTTGATTGCAGAGAAAGGAATTACATAACAATGGAATATCGTATTGAACATGACTCCATGGGTGAGGTCAAGGTTCCCGCAGATCGCCTGTGGGCAGCACAGACCCAGCGCAGCCATGAAAACTTTGAAATCGGTGTCGGCATTGAAACAATGCCCCGCGAAATTGTTCACGCATTCGGCATTCTGAAGAAGGCGGCGGCGATCGCAAACAATGCGCTCCGTAAAGAAAAAATGACCGATGAAAAGCTCGGCGCAATCAAATCCGCTTGCGACGAAGTCATTTCCGGCGCACTGCTTGACCATTTCCCGCTCGTTGTCTGGCAGACCGGTTCCGGTACCCAGTCCAACATGAATACCAACGAAGTTATTGCTAACCGCGGCAACGAAATTCTCGGGAAGAAACTGCTCCATCCCAACGATGATGTCAACATGAGCCAGTCCTCCAATGATACATTCCCGACGGCAATGCACATCGCGGCTGTGATTGCGATGGAAGACAAGCTGATTCCTGCGGCTGAAACACTGATTGCGACCTTCCGCCGTCTGGAAGCAGAAAATGAAGGCATTGTCAAGAGCGGCAGAACGCATCTGCAGGATGCAACGCCGATCACCTTCACGCAGGAAATCAGCGGCTGGAGATCGTCGCTTGAACGCGATGTCGAGTTGCTCCGTGTGGCGGTCAAGCCGCTTTGTGAGCTGGCACTCGGCGGCACGGCTGTCGGTACCGGTCTGAATGCGCCCAAGGGATTTGCGGAAGCAGTTGCGGCTGAAGTTGCTGCGCTGACAGGGAAACCTTTTGTAACTGCTGCAAATAAGTTCCATGCGCTGACCTCCAAGGACGAGCTGGTATTTGCACACGGTGCGATCAAGGCGCTCGCCTGTGACATGATGAAGATCGCAAACGACATTCGCTGGCTGGCTTCCGGTCCGCGTGACGGTCTTGGAGAAATCTTCATTCCCGAAAACGAACCCGGCTCCTCCATCATGCCCGGAAAGGTCAATCCGACCCAGTGCGAGGCTGTCACAATGGTTGCTGTTCAGGTTATGGGCAACGATACTGCTGTCGGTATTGCCGCATCGCAGGGCAACTTTGAGCTGAATGT
Organism: Clostridia bacterium; assembly: GCA_017455975.1. Lineage (GTDB taxonomy): Bacteria > Bacillota > Clostridia > Oscillospirales > CAG-272 > RGIG3925. The sequence continues at coordinate 10,256 of JAFTLK010000375.1, forward strand.
TTTCATGCCGGTCTGTGTTTACAACTTCCTGCAGTCTGCGCGTCTGCTTGCTGAAGCAATCCTTTCGTTCAACAAGAACTGTGCTGTCGGCATCAAGGCAAATCGCGAGAAAATGCATCATAATCTCCACAACTCCCTCATGCTCGTCACCGCACTGAATCCGTACATCGGATATGAAAATGCGGCAAAGACAGCGAAGAAGGCATTCAAGGACAACATTTCCCTCAAGGAAGCATGTGTGGAACTCGGTTTCCTGACGGCTGAAAAGTTTGACGAAGTCTTCCATCCGGAAGAGATGGTGTAAACCGTCCTATCAGAAGAGGTTAAAGATGAAAGTTCAATATTTTCCCGGCTGTACCTTAAAAAATAAAGCCAAACAGCTGGATATCTATGCAAGACAGTGCGCCGATGTGCTCGGTGTCACGCTGGAAGAACCGAAAGAATGGCAGTGCTGCGGCGGTGCGTTTACCGCTGCAAAGGACGAAATTGCGACGAAGCTGTCCTCTGTCCGTCTGCTGAAAGCAGCGGCAGAGCAGGGGGAGGCG
>JAFTLK010000376.1 GCA_017455975.1 Clostridia bacterium
GAAAGCTCCGTACAGCCGAGAATCAGCACATCAGCTCCTGCATCCCGCAGTCGTTCGGAAACGGCAAGAAATGCCTCCACATCGGGATCGCGTCCGTTTTTGATGTCGTCATAGATGATGCGCATGATACTCTTCTGATCGTCCTGCGTCGGGCGGATACAGTCGATGCCGTGGGCAGACAGAAAGCGGTCATAGGTGCCGGAGTACACCGTGCCGTCGGTGGCTAAAATCCCGGCGCGGCGGACACCGAGTGATGCCAGACACAATGCCGTTTCCTCCATGATGTTGAGAATCGGCAGATCGGTCGAGGCTTTCAGCTTGTCGTAAAAATAGTGTGCCGTGTTGCACGGAATGGCGACAAGATCGGCACCGTAGGTCTTCATGCGGCGGATATCGTCCACCATGACTGCCAGCGGATCGTCATCCGAGCGTCCGGTGATGAACGCCGAGCGGTCGGGCGTGGTCGCATGGCTGTTGATGATGATGTCGATGTGATCCTGATCGCAGGATGCCTTGGTATGGCGGGTCAGAAGCTCATAAAAATAAACCGTTGCCATCGGACCGAGCCCGCCGAGAATCCCGAGAACGGGAGATTTTTTATTGTTCATATTTTATATGATTCCTTTTGTGGAGTTGGGACTGGTTTGGTGCCCGCACCAAATCGCAGTCGGACGACTGCGAAAGTCACAAAACACGGGAATGAAAATGTATTTTCATTCCCTGCAATAGGTACGGTACTTTTCAAAGTGGCGGTACTGGGATGCTGCCGCGTAGAACAGGCGGCGGGGATTGAAGGAAATATCCGGGCGGTACCAGACCGAAGAGAATGCTTTTTTAGCCTTGATCAATGCACGTGCTTTGTCTGTCAGTGCATCGTTGTGGGTATATTTGAAAATGATGCTGCGCGGAATGGAGCACCAGAGCACCTCATTGTCGCAGACATGGCATCCGTCGGGCAGATCGTCCGTTACATAGTCGCGGACAATGTAACGCGCGAGGTTTTCCCCTGCCGCTGTGACATAATAGTTGGAGCGACCCTGCCGCAGATTGACCTCAAAGGCACGGTATGTGCCGTCGCGCGGGTCAAACTTGATGTCGAAGTTGGCATAACCGATATAGCCGATGTCCTCCAAAAACGCCTTGATCGGCTCGGTCAGTGCGGGATTGTATTCGGTGATGATCGCTGCATGGTTGCCGCGTCCCTTCGGCGTGTGCTCTTCCAGCAGAACATGACCGAGGGTCATCATCTTCACCTTTGCGTCCTTTGAGCAGTAAACAGTCAGAACATACATCCCGGAGTCGTTGCCGGGAACCGTATCCTGCAGAACAATCGAATCGTCGTAGCCGGATGCAAAAATCGTGTCGATGATCTCCTTTGTCCGCGCAGGCGTGTCGGAGACATAGACCTTGTGCATACCGTCAAACGGGTGCTTCCAGTAAATAACAGAGTTGGAGGGCTTGACGATGATCGGATAGGAAAAGCCGAGGGCTTCCTCGGTGTAAGCGGCTTCTGCCGTGTCAGCACCGAGCGGGACAATGACGGTCTTCGGATAGGCAATGCCGTGCTTGTCGCAGTAACGGTAGAAGCGCTCCTTGGACTGGAAGTCGTCCATCATCTCGGGTGTGTTGTACGGAATGATGAAGCGGTCACCGAGTACCGGGCGGCTGCGTGCGATCAGATTGGCGTAGTCGTCGGTACAGCCGATGAGAATCTTTTTTTCGTCCGGATGTGCCGCGGCGAAGGCATTCATTTCGGATAAGAACACTTCGTCTGTGTCAAGCTCCGGCACGCAGTGGAAGCGAATGATTTTCGAGCCGAGCGTCGCGGAGGTTTCATACCGTCCGAACGCCTCGGAGATGACGCCGTATTCCTCATGGAACGCGCGCGCGACATGGTAACAGTTGAGATCCGCGCCGATGATGACGGGGATGATGTTGGGTGTGGTAGACATATAGATTACCTCGAAATTGTAGTTGTAGGTGTTGAAACAGTCGGGTATGGATTGTAATGGGGCAGTAAGATGACGGGAGCATCCGTCCCAAGCCTTCCCTAGTGAGGGAAGGTGTCAAATTCCCATGGGGAATTTGACGGATGAGTTGTTCTTTTGTTACTTTTCTGTATAGATGATGCTATGGATTTCAACCGTAAACGAGACATGCTTCATATTGCGTAATGCTGCACAGCATTGTCACCGTCCTGACGACTCATCCGTCTTTTCTGCATTTTCGCCGGGGCGAAAATACAGAAAATCCACCTTCCCTGACCAGGGAAGGCTTGGACGCAGAGAGCGCGCCGCAGGCATAGTTGACACCCGTAATCGTCATTGTTATCAATCACTTCTCCATCACAAAAAACCGCTCATACCAGACAAGGAACGTAAATACCGTCCAGATCTTCCGTCCGTTGTTGCACTTGCCGGCATAATGGTCATCAAGCAGGGTATGGAGTGCTGTGGTATCAAAGAATTCCGCCGCATACGGTGCATCAAAGTAGCGCTTGACGTGGGAGTAGAATTTCTCCTCACGCAGCCAATGACGGATGGGTGTGGGGAAGCCGGCTTTCTTGCGGTTTGCCCATGCATCCGGGAGCGTTTTGTTTGCCGCCTGCCGCAGAACGTATTTGGTGTCGATGTCGTTGACCTTGTATTCCGCCGGAATCTTTTCCGCCTGCTCCATGACGTACTTGTCAAGGAACGGGACGCGCAGCTCCAGCGAATGTGCCATGCTCATTTTGTCGGCTTTGAGCAGAATATCGCCCGGCAGCCACAGATGCATATCAAGGAACTGCTTCTTGGTCAGCTCATCGCGGTCGGAAACAAGCGCGTAAACATCGCGGACAATTTCATCCGCCGTCCTGCCGTGGCGGTAATCGGGTTTCAGGATCGCGGTCGCCTCATCTGCGGAGAACACCAGCGCCTGTCCCATGAAGTAGTCCTCCGGTCTGCCCGATGCACGGAGCAGGAAGGAACGCCCTTTGAACGGCGGCAGGGGTTTCACCATGGATGCCAGTGCGCGGCGGATCGGCGCGGGAACGAGCTTCTTGAACTTCTTGACTTCCTTTGTGTCATTGTACCAGTCGTAGCCGGCAAAAATTTCGTCAGCACCCTCGCCGGAGAGCACGACCGTAACGTGCTCGCGTGCCAGCTTTGCCAGAAAGTACAGCGGCACGGAGGACGGATTGGACTGCGGCTCGTCCATGTGGTACTGAATGTCGGAGAACGCGTCAAAGCACTCCTCGGCAGTCGGCATCTTTTTGTAGTTCTGAATCCCGAGCAGGTCGGAAAGCTCTTTTGCATAGTCGGTCTCGTCAAAGAACTTGTCGCCCGCATCAAAGCCGACGGAGAACGTTTCATCGGGCATCAGCGACGCTGTGATATAGCTGGAATCGACACCGCCGGACAGGAACGCACCGACACGGACATCGGAGATGCGATGCGCCGCAACCGATGCATTGACCGTGCGGTCGACGTCCGCGACAAATTCATCAAAGGACTTGTCCTCGCGTGTAAAGACCGTATCCCAGTAAGCGTGGGTGGTCAGTTGACCGTCCTTGAAAACATAATAGTGCGCAGGTGCGAGTTTTTTCACGCCGCGGAAGAACGTGTCCTCGCCCGAGGAATACTGGAACGTCAGATAGGCACGGAGCGCGTCGCCATTGACGGCTTTTTCAAAGGACGGATGCTCCAAAAAGCTCTTGATCTCCGAGCCGAACAGGAAGGTGCCGTCTGCGTTCTGTGTATAGTAATGCGGCTTGATGCCGAAAATGTCGCGCGCACCGAACAGCAGATTTTTCTTTTTGTCGCGGATGACGAATGCAAACATGCCGCGCAGACGCGACAGAATGTCAAAGCCGTATTCCTCATAGCCGTGCACGAGTACCTCGGTATCGGTATGCGAACGGAAGGTGTGACCCTTTGCAAGCAGTTCTTCACGCAGTTCTTCAAAATTGTATATTTCGCCGTTGAAGACAAGCGCGATATCGCCGTCCTCGTTTGTCATCGGCTGACGTCCCGCCTCGGACAGGTCAATGATGGACAGCCGGCGGAAGCCGAGCGCGGTGTCGTCGTCGAGCCAATGTCCTTCCATGTCGGGACCGCGGTGAATGATGCGGTCGGTCATGCGGCGGAGGATTGCTTCCTTTTCCGCTGCGGTGTGTATGTTATCTGAAAATCCGGCAAAGCCGCACATAATGATTCTCTCCTGTGTTTTTAATAGTACATATAATTATTATACCATATCAGGGTTATAATATCAAGATTTTCCTGAAATTTTCCTATAGATTGTAGGGACAGGCGTCCTCGACTGTCCCGATGGGCGTCCTCGACTGTCCGTGACAAGGAACTTGTCGCGATAGGCTATGTCCTCGACTGTCCTCCGGAGCATATCCCCTCTCCAATCCGCAATAACCGTGCATCGGGCGCATCGGTTTTTGAAAAAACAGGAGGATTGTCATGAAAATTACGCTGCGGTACTGGACAAAACCGCCGCGCTGCGGTATAATGGAGAAAACATAATGTGACCGGGAGGATTCTGAACATGAAAAAACTGTATGAACAGATCGTGCACAACCTGCTCTCCGACCTTGCGCTGACCGTCGGCGATAAGGTGATTACCGAACACGCGCAGGTATACACAGAAAACGGCGCACACTGTACATATCTGACAGGCAGGGAAGGACTGTATGTTTCGCTGGATGTCCGCTTTTCCGAAGACGGCGTGATCTTTTGGCTCGATGCCGCATCGGAAAACGGCTTTCCCGCACAGAACGCGCTGTCGATGAAGCTCGGACCCATGACGCCGGACGGTGTGCTTGCCAGCCGTCATGACGGTCCGTGGTGGATGTATCCTGACTTTTCCTGCGACCTTGGTGCGCTGAAGCCGAAAACGCAGTCTCTGCTTCTGCAGAAAGGTGTGCTCCATTACCACCTGCTGCCGCTGTGTGAAGGAAACTTCCGCGCGGAGTTTGAGGCAGGATATCTGCACTTGTCATCCGGCACGGAAGGGCTGACGTATCTGACGGGTGCGTTTCTTGCTGTTTCCGTGTCGACCGATCCCTATGAGGCGGTGAACAATACGTATACTGCGGCGGTACACAGCGGTGCAATCTCCGTTCCGCTGCGCGAGGAACGATGTGTTCCATCTCTTTTTGATGGCTTTGGCTGGTGTACCTGGGACGCGTTTTACAACGATGTGTCGTCTGCTCTGATCTATGAAAAGTTAGAGGAATTCCGTGCAAAGGAGATCCCCGTCAAGTGGATCATCATCGATGCCGGCTGGATGCAGCGTGACGGAAGACTTTTGCAGGGGCTGCATGTCAATGATCATTTTCCCGAGGGACTTGCCGCATGTGTAAAGAAGATCAAGGAAGAATACGGCATTGAGAAGGTCGGTATCTGGCATACCCTGCAGGCATTCTGGGACGGCATCGACCCCGCATCTACGCTTGCACAGGAGTTGTCCGATGCGCTTGTCATGACCGCATCCGGCAAGCTGATTCCCGCGCTGGATGAGGACGGTGCTGCACGCTTCTGGGATGCGTGGTATTCCTATCTTGCAGAGTGCGGCATCGACTTTGTCAAGGTCGACAATCAGTCCTCGCTGCCGATGCAGCTGACCGGAACCTGCCCGACACCCGAGGGATGCCGTGCGGCTCATGCGCATCTGGAGCGTGCGGTGGACAAATACTTTGACGGCATCATCATCAACTGCATGGGCATGGATATGGAAAATGTCCTGTCGCGTCCCCGCTCGGCCGTTTCCCGTAACTCCGATGACTTCTATCCGACGCATGAGCGCGGCTTCATCAAGCATCTTTATCAGAACGCCTACAACGCCGTCTGGCACAGCCACCTCTATTGCTGTGACTACGATATGTGGTGGTCCGATCATCCCGAATCGGCGGTGCAGAGCGGTGTTCTGCGTGCCGTCTCCGGCTCACCGGTCTATGTCAGTGATAAGATCGGCGAAACCAACCGCGAAAATATCCTTCCGCTGCTGGACGATGACGGTTCACTGATGCGCTGCGAGGGAGCTGCCGTTCCCACACGCGACTGTCTCTACACCGACTGCGCAAAAGAAGGGAAGCTGCTCCGGATCTGCAATTATGCCGGTGAGAACTTCACCGTCGCCGCATTCAACGTCTCGGAGGGGGAGATCACCGATACTGTGGACTTCGGCAGCATTCCCGGCATTTCCGAGGAATGCGAATACATCGCGTATGAATATTTTTCCAAAACCTACACCCGCGTCAATGCCTTTGAGGACACAGAGATCACGCTCGGACGCGACGGTGTCGCTGTCTGGTCGCTGTACCCGATCCAAATCGATGAGGATGAGAATACACCGGAGACAGAAGCCGAATATGTCCTGCTCGGCTCATCCGACAAATATGCGCCGATCGCACAGAAGAACCGTGTCCGCCGCTCTGTTTCCTCGCTCGGTCTCTGAGGCATACCGGGGGATTTCCTTTCGCACATCTTTTGCATAAATACAAAAAATATACAGAATATCCCTTGACTATTGTCCGGGGGTATGATATAATACTTAACAGAATAAATCTCCGATACCGCACAATTCTGCGGGGGCAGCCCCGGGCATTGTGCGGTACTGATATGCAGACAGAGCACACGGGACGGGACGATTATGAGACTGGATTTATACTTATTCGAAAACGGATATGCCGCATCGAGACAGCGGGCAAAGACGCTGATTGACGCAGGTCAGGTGTACATCGACGGTGTACAGCGGACAAAGGCATCGTTTCCCGTGCCGGAGGATTCCGACGTGAAGGTGGAGATCCGCGGTGAGGTCATGCCGTATGTCGGGCGCGGCGGCTATAAGATGGCCGGCATGCTTGACGGCTTTTCCGTCGATGTTTGCGGCTTTGTCTGTGTCGACATCGGTGCTTCGACCGGCGGCTTTACCGACTGCCTTCTGCAGCGGGGCGCCGGGAAGGTCTTTGCCGTCGAGTCCGGCTCCGATCAGCTGGCAGAGGTTCTGCGATGCGATGATCGCGTGGTCGTTATGGAGCAGTTCAATGCCCGCGCACTTGACATGACGCATACCGGCGGTCGGGTCGATCTGTGTGTATGCGATGTTTCGTTTATTTCCCTTACCAAGATCTTTGAACCGGTGACACGCGTGCTGTGCGATTATGATGCGGCGACGGGGCGGGGCAGCTTCCTGGCACTCATCAAGCCGCAGTTTGAAGCGGGACGTGAGGCGATCGGCAAGGGCGGCATTGTCCGCGATAAAAAAGTCTATCTGCGCGTGCTGACCGACGTTATTCGCTCTGCGGAGGAGCACGGGCTTTACTGCGTTTCCGTTCTGCCGTCTCCCATACTCGGCGGCGACGGCAACCGCGAATTTCTGGCGCATTTTGTACACCGTGCCCCGGATGCCGCCAACCGCGCACTCGGAGATCGGAATTGCCTTTTGAACATCATTGCTATGGAGTCATCAAAGAATGCGTGTTTATGATAAATAAGCGCCGGGCAAATGCTGTCTGCTCATGGGTCTGATGGAGATTATGCTAAAGGTGGACGCATTTCTCTATCTGTAGGGGCGTGCATTGCGCGCCCGCCGTAAAAATTCGATAACGTTTATGGTATACGAATATTGCCAAAATGCTTAATTTCGATTGTAAGCATGATCGAATTGTCATGTTTCGGGCGCACGATGCGCGCCCCTACAGTCATAGAAATTCATCTGCGTATACCATAAACATCATCGAATCCATAAGTTTTTATCATCCCTCGAAAGGAGTACCGCCATGCCAAGTCCCATTCATACTGCCGCTGTATGTCCGAATCCGCAGAAGGATCACGGGCTCAGCGTCACACGCGATGCCATCGCCGTGCTTGCCGGATGCGGAACAAAACCGATCCTGCCGCAGTCGATGCGGGAGGTGCTCGGCGGCAAGCTCCCCTCCGCCGCTTCGTTTGTGCCGGATGATGCACTGTTTGACGGCTGTGACTGTGCGATCGTGCTCGGCGGCGACGGATCGGTCATCAAGGCGGCATCGGCATGCGCCGGGCGGAGTATTCCCGTGCTCGGCATCAATCTCGGCCGGGTCGGCTATCTGGCGGAGGTCGAGCAGGACGAGCTGTATCTGCTGTCGCGTCTGTGCCGCGGGGAATACCGCATTGAGCGGCGTATGATGCTGTCCGTTTCGGTGCTCCGCGAGGGGCAGGAGATCCATCGGATGCCGCCGGCGCTCAACGAGGCGGTCATTTCCAACGGCGCCATCTCGCATATGGTCGATCTGAATGTCTTCTGCGACGGTCAGCCTGTATCGCATTTCCATGCGGACGGCGTGATCGCCGCGACACCGACCGGCTCCACAGCCTATTCCATGTCGGCGGGCGGTCCGATCATTGACCCGGCGCTCGAATGCTTCTGCCTGACACCGGTCGCCGCGCATTCGCTCAGCGCACGTCCGATGCTTCTGTCGGCAGGCTGTACGCTGGACATTGAGAACATCTGTCGGCGGGAGGACAATACATATTTGACCGTCGACGGCGCAGCAAACTTCAAGCTGCTCTACGGCGACGTTGTCCGTATCCGCCGTGCGCAGGCGGAAACTGCCATGATCCGCTTCCACGAAAACAGCTTTTTCGCGGTGCTCAACCGGAAAATGCAGTGAAAGCGGCCCCAATTTCCGAATCGAACCGCTGTCCGGCAGGGCGGCGGCTGAAATAAATTATTATTTTGAAGAAGGTAAGTGCAATGAAACAGAACCGGCACGAAAGAATCATCGAAATCATCCATGCGCACGACATCGAGACGCAGGACGAACTGCTCGCAAAGCTCCGTGAAGACGGCTTTGAGGTTACGCAGGCAACCATTTCCCGTGACATCAAGCAGCTGCAGCTGGTCAAGGTCGCAGGGCAGGACGGCCATTACAAATATGCCGTATCCCAGCATTCCGGCACCAAGACCGCGCTGAAGTTCAAGACCATCCTGAAGGAAACCATCGTCCGGGCCGACTGCGCGCAGAACATCGTCGTGCTCAAGACCTATTCCGGTATGGCGCAGGCAGCCGCCGCTGCCATTGACGCGCTGCAGATGCAGGACATCGTCGGCTCCGTTGCCGGGGATGACACGATCCTCATCGTCATGCGTTCCTCGGAGATCGCGTCGGACTTTACCGAAAAGTACAAGGAACTGCTTCATTAAGCCATGCTTGAAACATTACACATTGAAAATATCGCCGTTGTCCGCGAGGCGGATATCAGCCTCGACCGCGGCTTTACCGTTCTGACCGGTGAGACCGGTGCCGGCAAGTCGATCATCATCGATGCCATCAATTTACTGCTCGGCGCACGCCCGCAGCGGGATCTGATCCGTACAGGTGCGCCCGCCGCCGTTGCATCGGCTGTGTTTTCGGACATTCCTGCAGCGCTGTCGGCCGAGATGACCGACGCAGGACTGCGGCTGGACGAGGACGGTGCGCTGTTTCTGCAGCGAACCGTGCAGGCGGACGGCAAGGCATCGACGCGCATCGGCGGCCGTCCTGCATCGGTTGCACAGCAGAAGGAATTCATCGGTGCGCTGATTGCCATTCACGGCCAGCACGACAACCAGCAGTTTTTGCGTCCGGAGATGCATATCCGGTATCTCGACGCCTTCGCCGGCCTTGACGGGGCGCTGGAGGACTACGGTGCGCTGTATCAGGCATACAACGACATCCGCGCAAAGATCCGCTCTCTGCAGAAAAACGAGCAGGAGAAGGCACGTATGGCGGAGCTGCTCAAATACCAGATCGCCGATATCGACGCGGGTAAGCTGAAGGTGCGGGAAGAGGAGCTGCTTTTGCAGAAGCGTGCCAAGATCCGCAATGCCGAAAAGATCGCAAAGCAGGTCAAGACCATCTGCCATGCGCTGTACTACAACGAAAAGGGACATTCGGCGGTCGAGCTGATCGACCGCGCAGTTGCGGCACTTGACGGGCTGACAGAGATTATGCCCGAGGCAGTGGCGTTTTCCGAGAAGCTCTCCGGCTTCCGCTATGAAATTGAAGACATTGCAGAGACGGTTGAGGGATACGCCGACAATGACGAGGGCGATCCGACCGTGCTCCTTGATAAGATCGAGGGACGGCTGGAAACCATCTCGAAGCTGAAGAAAAAATACGGCGCCACGGTCGAGGAGGTTCTTGCGTTCCGCGAACGTGCTGCCGCTGACCTTGACGATATCACGCTGTCTGACGAAAAGATCGCCGAGCTGCGTACACAGCTTGCGGCCAAGCAGGCAGAGCTTGACGCGGCGGCAGGTGTGCTCCATGCGGCGCGTGTCAGTGCCGGTCAAACGCTGTCTTCGGGAATCATGGAGGAGCTTCGGTTCCTCGATATGGAGAAGGTGCGCTTCTGTGTGCAGATCCATCCGCTGACGGCAGACGATGCAGAAGCGGGGGTGGGGGACGGACGCTACAATGCGCGCGGCTGTGACAGAGTCGAATTTCTGATCTCGACCAACCCCGGTGAGC
>JAFTLK010000041.1 GCA_017455975.1 Clostridia bacterium
AAGCTATTCTTTTCAAAAAAGGAATTGTCGAGATTCCTGAAGATGATTTCTCATCTCCGTTCATTCGTACAATCTTTCGTCTGTTGTTCAATTTTCAAGGATCATCTTTGGTTTGCTGTCGTTTTTTGATGACAGCTTATATATTATATCACAATCTCTTTGCTTTGTCAATAGGTTTTTGAAAATTTCTTAAAGATTTTTTCATTTCCCTGACATCGCCGGGACACTTTTCTGCATCCTTCGCTTGCGACTTGTTTATTATACCACTACTTCCACATTCTGTCAAGGGGGTTTTGCAACTTTTTTGTTTTATTTTGGACAAAACCCTGCAAACGCAGGGTTTTGTCCTGTTTGAGCATATTATTTCCGATATGTAATCTGCCGCATGCGGTGCACAACCGCGATGATATCCTGCTTGCGCGGTAAATCAAAAAATCTGCCGCATGACGTAAAATACGACGAATATATCGTATCCAATCCTTCTTGCTCCAGCGTTTGCATCAGCGTCTCAAGCCGTTTCGACAACGAAAACCCCTCTTCCTTCTCCCGAATCATCAGATAGCGAAGAATAAACCCGACCGACTGCCGCTGTCCGTCCGTCATAAGCTGACCAAGACCGCGCAAATCCACCGCTTCGCCGCCAATGACCAGATACCCCATTTCCGACACCTCCATACGTTCCGAGCCGGAATCCGGGGGATAGGACGAAAAATGCTCTGCAAGCACCACGCGTTCTGCCGTCCAATCAGCCGCCTCGGGGAATTCATGCACGATTCCGTGTGCTGACGCCAATTCTTTTGCAGATTCCGTCACGTCATACATTTCATACGCATCCATCATATAGACCGCATCAGCCACTGCAAGGTATTCACCACTGCCGCCGATCACGAGGATCGTTGCAACACCGCGTCCTGCCAGCTCCCGTACCCGATCGGTAAACGGCGTAATCGGTTCCCGACGGATCAGCGCTTTCATAAGCTTATCACGAATCATAAAGTTCGTTGCACTTCGGTCCTCATCAATCAATAACAGTCTCGAACCGCTGTCAACCGCTTCCATGATATTTGCCGCCTGCGATGTTGAGCCGGACGCGTGCACCGTCGAAAAGTCAGACGGATCACCGCCGGGAAGCCACTTGATAAACGGAGAAATGTTGAGGTTCTTCACACAGCGGCCGTCTTCTGCGGCAATCGACACCGCCGTATCATCGGTGATGCACAGCTCTCTGCCATCTCCCGCAATATGATTGTAAACCCCCGTGGCAATCGCGTCCAATACCGTCGATTTTCCGGAATACCCACCGCCGGTGATGACCGTGACCCCGCGACGGATTCCCATTCCCGTCACGCCTGCCAGCGTAATCTGCGTCCCCTCCGGCGCCCGGAACGGAATGGCATCCTGCATGGCACCCCCAGTTTTGCTGTCACGCGGAAGAATCGAGCCGTTGGCGATAAAGGCACAAAACGGACTCTGGTGAAGCGCCTCTCTGATTGCCGTCTGTTTTTCGGCAAGCGCAACCGCCGCGGCACATCCCGGTGCATCAAACGTTCTGATAAAGTCCTCAACCGCTGCCGGAAGATCCCGACACAGCATCCGCATCGCTTTTTCATGCTTTTTCTGCGGCAGCTGTACCTGCAAGGTCAGGCACAGACAAAGCACCGGCTTAAATTTTTCCTGATCGCCGTCCCGGATATAGACCGAAATGCCGCCGCCGTTTTCATAATATTTCGGCTGACACATTGCAAAATACGCGCCGTTGCGCACCAGCACCTCCCCGCCGGGCTTCGGAAAATAATATGCTCCGTTTTCCTTATCCGGACGACTGCGGTTGTACAGCGCGGCATTCAACTCAGCGAGCTTTTTCCCGAATGCCCGCAGGCAAAAATCGGCCGCCGCTGCCGCCTGTGCCGAAAACGCATGGTATACGGTCATTTCATCATGTTCCGGCAGAGGAATGTTCCCGAGTTTTTCAGCCGGAATGCGCACTTTGACCGTCGGACAATCCTTTGCGAGCTTGTGTGTCTGCGTGTATTCATATGAAATGCCCTCTCTGATACCGCCGGGATTTTCCCAGTATATCGGTTCCGCATGCTCCTCCGGAAATTCCAGCGGTTCTCCGCCGGATGTAACCAGCGTTGCTATCATTTTTCCTTCATATATACTTTTGTATGTTTCGTCCTTTGGCTGCATATGCAGAAAATTGTACTTTAATCGCTTCAAAATATCAACCTCCTCTGAAAACAACAACTCATAAGGCACAATCACTGTGACCGTCGGGCACGTCGGATCGTTCTTTTTGCTTCTTTCAACCCGATACCCAACCTCGCCGTTCCAGTAGACCGCCTCATAGACAGTTTCATTACTGAACACGTCAAACATGGCACCCTCATACATTTTGATATAACTGTCATCATTCGGTGCCTGCCCCATCACAAAACCAGCAAGCCGCTTCATGTCACATCATCCTTTCCAAAAAATAAAGTCCCGCATCCGTGTCATATCGGAATGCAGGACAAAAGGACAAAAAAGAAGCACCGTCCATCATCGGACGGCGCAGAGATGCCGGGAATTCTCCCGACGGCAGCGCAGACAGTCACCGCGGCAGAAAGACGAGGTGACCGATATCACATCCGATGTTCCACATTCCGAATGTCATATTCATCACCTCCAATTCCTGTTCTGTTTTGATTATAGCACATCTCTTATAAGATTGCAAGGGGGAGTTTGATTATAACTGATTTTTGCCGCTCTCAAGGATATACAGAAATTCCACCGCCCAGAAGGTCAGCTCGCACCAGATCGCTGTATCCTTTTTGTGATCCGGCTCCAGCCCGACCTCGGCATACGGATGTCCGCTTCTGAAATTGTCCTTGAAGCGGCTCTTTTCATAAGAGGAAGCAAATGTTGTGCGCAGAATGCCATCCTCCGACAAAAGCTCCATGAGTGTCTCCGCCGATGCTTTTACCACCTGCGTCCGATCACCGCACACACGGGCAAGTGCCGTCAGCGTCTTTCTGTGATTCGGCGCTTTCTGCGGAAAGGACAGCGGGAAAAAGGGGTTCATATACGCCCAGCCGGGACCCACCTGCTTGCCGCCGAGCTTCACGGCAAAGCCGCCGAAGTCTTTTGTGATGCGGTCATGATGATCGATCGCCGCGGCAAGACGAGCAATGTTCGCCTCCGTGCGCCAGCACTGCGTGTTCGCCAGGGTTTCCAGATGATACTGACAAGGGAAATAGGTGTCCGGCGTGATCGTCGGATAGTTGTATTTCCGTTTCAGATTGGGATTGTAGGATGTCATTTCATTGATATCCTCATACGCAAGCAGGCTGACAAATGCCTGATACGAAGCATCGACAAAATGCCGCATTTCGGGATCATCCCCGTATCCAAGCAAAGCCTGACAGGTATACAGGGTCACATCGAGCGTGGAACCGCTGTTGATACCAAGGCCCCTCTGCTCCAGCCGAACCGTCTCCGGATGATAATAGGAAAATTCTTCCGCGAGTACCGCATCGTCACGCATCGCGCGGACAAAATTCCGCACGATCGGCGTATCCCGTGGGATGGCGTAATTGTGAAGCAGTCTTGCGGCGCTTTCCCCGTCGTCCAGATGCGAGGTTTTGAACTTCTCCTAGGAATGCATTCCGCGTCCGATGTAGCCGTTTGGCTTAACGTGAGTCAGAAGCAGCTGATAGTCGGGTGTCTGCATCACGCGTTCCAGATGCGCCTGCTCCTCACATGCGTTCAGATCGTGCAAAATTTCCTTATGCAACCGATACCGGATCACATCTCTGCCGTTTTCCAGCAAAAAATCAATGGATCTGCCCAAGTCAAACATCTCTGTGTACCTGTTCCTCTCCTTTATGGAATATACCGATCGGCAAATGCAAGGTAATGCTCCCAGTACAAATCCGGCGCGGTACAGCACGCCGTTCCGTGACCGGCACCGGGAATAGCAAGCATTTCCTTGTCTTTGCTTGCCGCGGCAGCAAAAACCTGTTCCAGCATGTAAAACGGAACAAATTTGTCCTCCTCGCCATGGATCATCATTATCGGCTTCTCCGCCTTTTTCAACTGCTCAACAGCACTGGCACGGAAGATATCATATCCCGCGTGCCGCAGAATGGCAGAGCGTGCTGCATAAAGAAACGGCATATCCGGCAGACGGAACAGCGCATGCAGCTGATAGGACAGAATGTCTCTGACCGAGGTATATCCGCAGTCGGCAATCAGACACTTTACCGCATCGGGCAGCAGCTCCCCGGCGGCACAAAGGACGGACGCACCGCCCATCGAAACACCGGAAACAAGAATGCGCGCTGCGGAATCTTCCTTTATAATATGGTCGATCCATGCAAGAATGTCCATACGCTCATCCCAGCCCATGCCGATATAATCGCCGCCCGAAAGCCCGTGTCCGCGCATATCGGGTGCCAGCACATGATAGCCGTGCTCGGACATCGTCCGGATCCAGCGGCGCGACCAGAGAATGGAGCTGGCATAGCCGTGAAAAAACAGAAGCCACTTGTCTGACGGTGCGGCAGGCGGAAAATGGTACCCCTTGAGCGTCAGTGCATGGCGATCGCACGAGGTGATCTCCCAGATCTCCGGCTCATGCGTTTCAAAATACAGCGTGTCCAGCTCCCGCTCATGCGTTTCACGCGTATCATCCCGCATCGCGGCATAGCTGTCCGCACCCTCAATGGATTTCTGCTTTTTCTTTTTCGGCGGTTCGAGAAACCATTTTTTGGAATGAGCGTCGATCGCCATATGATAGAAAAATTCTCCGATCAGCACATAGAGAATCACACAAAGCACTGCCGCGATAACGGCAGCAATCAGCCACGTCATATTGCATCCGTTCCTTTATTATATAGAGTATTTATATTATAACGCCGTATCACAAAAACGTCAAGTTCAAAATCAGATTTGCAAGAATTTTTTCATGTGAAACCGTAACAAAAAAGACAAAGAACCTCTTGACAGATACCGCAGTATATGGTATGATTGCAGTAGAAATAATTTGTAATAAAAGGAGGTTCTTTTCATGACAAACATTTTTGATATCACCGCGTTCGGTGCGGTCGGCGACGGTGTGACCGATAATACCGCAGCCATTCAGGCAGCACTCGATGCTGCCGCAGAATGCCGCGGTGTCGTTCAGGTTCCGCCCGGAAACTACATGACCGGCAAGCTGAAAATGGGAAAAGGCGTTTCCCTCGAAGGTCATTCCGCATGGTCCTTCCGCTCCTACGGCTCCTCGATTTTCACGCTGAACACGGCCGACACCGACTGTCTGCTCGACATCACAGGCGCATTCGGCTGTGCCATCCGCGGTATGAGTCTGAACGGTCAGAATCTCGGCGAGGGCGTTCACGGTGTCAAGCTGTACTGGGATAAGTACAACGGCGGCTCCGAGGAAGACACCCCGACCATCGACGACTGCCGCATCGGCAATTTCTCCGGTGACGCGGTGCATCTGGAACACATCTGGTGCTTCTCCGTGCGCCACTCGATGCTGTGCTTCTCCAATTCCGGTCTTTACATTGACGGCTGGGACGGCTTTATCATCGATAACTGGTTCTCCGGCAACCGCGACGGCGGCATCAAGGGCGGTCCCTGCTGTGCATCGGTCACGGCAACGGGCAACCGTGTTGAATGGAACCGTCTGGCCGGCTTCTATCTGCCCAACGTCAACTGCTGCAACTTCACGGGCAACTATTTTGACCGTTCCGGCGGTCCGGCACTCGTACTCGGCACGGACAACGGCTATGCAACCGCGATTTCCGTCACGGGCAACTTAATCTACCGCTCCGGCAAGCCCAAGCCCGTTCCGTTTGACGAACCTTATGACAGCGCACACATCCGCATGACCAAGGCGGACAACATCGTTGTATCCGGCAACTCCTTCCGTCTCGGACGCGATGACGGCGGCGTCGGCACATGGAGCCCGGACTACTGCATCGTCATCAAGAACTGCAATCAGTGCATCGTCCGCGACAACGTCTGGAACCGCGGCTCGATTGAGGACGGTATCGTCCTGCTCGGCGACAATCCCGATGTCATCACCGAGGGCAACATCGGCTCCACCCACAAACCAGAAAACTAAACAGAGGAGGATAACCCCTTGAATCACAACGCTTATATCGAAAGAACCTACAAAAAATTTGACAGCATTTTAGAGCTTTACGCGCGCAAAATTTTCCGCGTCATCGGAGAGGCAGACGAGGTTCTGTCCTATGCGACAGATGACCATCTGCGCACCCCGCCGGCCAAATCCGACATGACACCCATCGCACCCGGCACCGTCTGGGGTCACGAATGGGGCAACCTGTGGCTGTCGACCACCTATACCGTTCCGGCAGAAGCGGACGGTCAGACACTCGCCGTTATCTGTGATGCGGAAGCAGTTGAGGTCATGTGCTTCCGCAACGGCAAGCCCGCCGGTATCATCAACTCCAAGAACCAGTTCCTCGGCGGTATGCACTCCGCGATGTTTTTGGCTTCTCCCGCCAAGGCAGGCGACACCTATGAGATCGCACTCGAATGTTATGCCGGTCACACCTGTCTGGGATGCGAGCCGTATGCAAATTATGACCGCGACGAATCCGTGCATGACAAGTGCGAGCATCGCTACCACGGCGTCCGTTTTGCAGTCATGGACACCGTCATCCGCGATTTCCTGTTCGATATCGCAACGGCACTGCAGATCGCTCGTCTGCCGGGTGAAAACTTCACCGCCATGCGCGCACATGAATGCATCATGGAAGCATTCCCGTATCTGATCGGCGATGTCAATGCTGCAACAGACGAGGAGCTCCGCGATGCCTGCGCTAAGATGTCCGAAATCCTCGCGCCGGCACTGCAGAAGAACGAAGGCGGTGACCGCAGCCGCGGCAAGATCGGCGTCATCGGTCACTCCCACATGGATACTGCCTGGCTGTGGCCGGTTGACGAAACCATCCGCAAGTGTGCCAGAACGTATTCCCAGACGCTCAATCTGATGGATATCTATCCGGAATACACGTTCATTCAGTCCTCGGCTCTGCACCTTGACTGGATGAGAGAATACTACCCCGACATTTTTGAAGGCATCAAGCAGAAGGTCGCCGAGGGACGTTACGAGCCGAACGGCGGTGTCTGGGTCGAATGTGACTGCAACATCACGGGCGGCGAGGCAATGGTCCGTCAGTTCCTCTACGGTCAGCGCTTTACCCGTGAGCATATGGGCTACACCTCCGATGCATTCTGGCTGCCCGATACCTTCGGCTACAACGGCGCGATTCCGCAGATCATGCAAGAGTCCGAGGTCAAGTATTTCTATACCACCAAGATGGCATGGGCAGACCTCAACACCTTCCCGGCAGATACCTTCATCTGGCGCGGCATCGACGGCACCGAGGTCACAACGCATCTCAACCGTATGCACCTGATTCCCGATGTCAAAACGCTGATGGGTACGGTCACCGAGATCCGCGACAAGCACTCCAACGACCACCGTCTGGCGGCATACGGCTTCGGCGACGGCGGCGGCGGACCGACCTACGGTATGCTGGAATTTTTGAAGCGCTCCATCGACCTTGACGGTATGCCGGAAATCGTTCCGACCACAATCTCGAAGTTCATGGAAGACATTGAGGCAAGAAAGGACAAGCTGCCACTGTTCGACGGTGAGCTGTATCTGGAATATCACCGCGGCACGCTGACACAGATGCACGATGTCAAGCGCAACAACCGTCTTGCCGAGCTGGCACTTGCCGATTACGAGCTGTTCAACGTCCTCTCCGGTGAAAAAACACACGAGAAGCACGACGAATGGTTCAAGATTCTCTTAAAGAACCAGTTCCACGATATTCTGCCCGGCACCTCCATCCCGCGCGTTTACGAAATCGCAATCCCCG
Organism: Clostridia bacterium; assembly: GCA_017455975.1. Classification (GTDB taxonomy): domain Bacteria; phylum Bacillota; class Clostridia; order Oscillospirales; family CAG-272; genus RGIG3925. The sequence goes on from JAFTLK010000041.1 coordinate 7,905, forward strand.
AAATGAACTCCCTCATCGAAAACGCACTCACAGCAGCTCATGCGTATGCTGACAAGATGACGACACCGGCAGATGACACCATTTCCGTTTACAACCCGCTGTCCTTTGACCGCGACGATGTCATTGTCCTCGACGGTACAACCGGCATTGAAGGACAGAGAGCACAGAGCTATACCGATTTCAACGGCTGTGAGAAGACCGCAGTTGCCCTCTCCTCCACGCTCGGCGGCATGGAATCCGTGACACTCAAGAAGACCGCACCGGCAGCCGGGGAATCCTTCTTCCGTGCAGAGGGCAATGTGCTCGTCACGCCGTGCTACCGCGTCACCTTTGACGAATCCGGTTATATCACCTCCCTTTACGACCGCCGTGTGGAGCGCGAAATCGCCAATGTCAAGGGCGCGCCGCTCGGAACGCTGTGGTTCGGTGAGGATATGCCGACGGCATACGACAACTGGGAAGTCGAGGATGACATCTTCTTAAAGCTGAAGCCCGTCACGACCCTGCAGTCCCGCGAAGTCGTCTCCGACGGTGCGGTCGAATACCGTATCCGTTCCGTTTATACATTCGGCAAGAAGTCCACGGCTGTTGTTGACACCGTCTTCTATGCAGACAGCGCACGCATCGACTACGAAATGAAGCTCGACTGGCAGGAACGCCACGCGCTGATGAAGGCAGGTTTTGACGTCGCCATCCGTTCCGGCTTTGCAAAGAACGAGATTCAGTTCGGTCATGTTGACCGCGCAACCACGAGAAACAATGCGCTGGAAGCGGCGAAGTTCGAGGTCTGCAACCACAAGTGGACCGACATCTCCGAAACCCGTTACGGCGTTGCGCTGCTCAACGACTGCAAGTACGGTATCTCCGTGGAAGGCAGTGATATGCGTCTGACGCTTCACCGCGGCGGCTGCCGTCCCGACTTTGTCACCGACTTCGGTGTTCACACAATGACCTACTCGCTGCTGCCGCACATCGGTGCATTCAATGCGGGCAATGTCGTCATGCCGGCGTACATGCTCAACCGCAAGCCGATCATCGTTGACGGTATTCTGAACGCGCCGAAGCTGTTCGATGTCTGCGCACCGAGCATCATCTGCGAAGCGGTCAAGAACGCGGAAGACATTGAAAATGCTTATGTTCTGCGCCTCTATGAGTGCGAGCGGTCTGCGACCAACTGCACGCTGAACGTCTATGATGCAAAGCGCGTCTTTGTCACGAATATGCTGGAAGAAAAGAAGGAAGAGCTGAAGATCGTTGACGGTTCGGTATTCTTACAGTTCCGTCCGTTTGAGATCAAGACCATTCTGATTGAAAGATAATCCCATAACGTGAAAAATCCTCCCTATGATGTTTCGTCACAGGGAGGATTTTTTGATTCTGCATTTGAAATCCCGCAATTACATCGGATACAAAATACACGCAAGGGATGTGATAAACCATACAACGCAGAGAATCACAACCAATACGGAAACGGTCTTCTCTGTCTGCTTTTTCCCGGGTTCATCCGCGGGAGCAGTCGGTGTTTTCTTTGCCCGCGATTGCAGAAACAGGACAACCAGATTGGCAATCGCAACCAAGGTGCAGGAAAATGCCCATTTTCCTGCCGGAATCGGACCGATCAGACAGAGCAGATTCCAGAGAATTGCAAGGAGATATAAACCGATGAAGCTTATTTTTGCAATTTTCATTGTGTCAATCAAATATATTCCTCAATATGATTATGATCCCAAACCTTGCCAAGAATCTTCGCACCCTTGACAAGCATATCGGTCTTTGCATAGCCTGCCGTTCCGGGCATACCGGGACAGACGGGATAAATGCCGAGTACCGCAAAGATATACCATGCAGAGGTCGTACCGTTATCCTCATCTCCGGGATAACCGGTGGGCGTTGCGTGGAAGACGGTCGTCAGCTCTTTTACCCACTTGCTTGCCTTTGCTTCTTCACCGAGCAGGGAGAACAGGAAGGGGAAGTGGAACGACGGCTGATTGGAGATGGCGCACTGACCGAAGTCGATTGCCGCAAGCTCGGTCATCTCGTGGATTTCATATCCGTAGCCGTCAACAACATATTCCGGCTTCGTTGCAAACAGCTCATCGAGCTTTGCAATCATCGCTTCACGGCCGCCGAACAGTTCAGCCAGACCCATGACATCGTGCGGAACCGCAAAGGTCGACTGCCATGCACAGCCCTCGGTATACTCGCCGCCCCAGCACAGCGGGTCGAAGTTGTCCTTCATGGTGCCCGCCTCGTCCTTGCCGCGCATAAAGCCGGTTTCGCGGTCAAAGAGCTTTTCGTAGTTCTTTGCACGGCGGTCATAGTTTGCAATGAAGTCTGCATCGTAGCCAAGCACCTCGGCAACACGTGCGATACACCAGTCACCGTATGCCGCATCGAGCGTCAGGTTGACCGATTCGTGGTACTGGTCACGCGGCATATAGCCGAGCTTGACGTACTTTTCGGCACCGTTTCTGCCGTAGCGGTTCTCCG
>JAFTLK010000377.1 GCA_017455975.1 Clostridia bacterium
AATGACAGAACCGTCAGTGACGCAAGGAACGCAAGGGTCGCAAGATTTGGCACTCCCGTTTTCTGCGTCACTTACGGCACTTGCGTCACTACTTTCTTTAATCAGTCACATAAATCACACCTTTCAATAGTTTATTTGCAAGAGAAAAAGCTCCCGCCGATGTTGGCGAGAGCAATTTTGCTTGCGAGAGTTATCCCCTCTACTATGTACCCGACATTAGAACCATCAAAATGTTCCTGAGTGCAAAAATATTTTTAAAAAAAGAAAAATCCCTTTGAAGTTTTTACGCTTCAAAGGGACTTTTGGTGTTGGTATATTATTTGTTTTGCATCTCCAAAAATGCTTTTTGTTTTTCTTCGATCTTCTTTAACCGCTTGCCGACGGCGCTATGCGTTTTGAATCCGAGACGCTCGGCAATCTGTTTTTGCGTATATCCGTCTGCATTCAATTTAAAAATCTTTATATCGGTTTCATCACCGAGGAAAGCATAGAATTCTTTAATCGTCTCTACCATTTCAAGATGTGTTTGCGGATCTTCTTCGGTGAACTCCGTTGCAGACTCGGGAGTTTTATGCTCGGTCTTTTCAATCTGATCCAGCGATTCCATCTCACCGACTCTCGAGCGCGTGTGATCCCTCTGACGTTTGAAATCCACTTTATCGAAATTGGTGTTAGCGGTAGTTGCGAAATCCTCGTGTGCGCCGATCTCTTTCGATACACCCACAATTTCGGGAACGCTTTCCACCTGCAACAGCTTGTTCATCATCACGGAAAGGAATAGATCCGCAAACTGATCAAACACAAGAGTAAACTCTGCTTCGGTCAATTCTTCAACTGTTTTGTTATGCGCTTTTGCATACTTTTCAATCGCGACGGTAATGTCTCCTTCTAAGGTACTCAACATCGAATCTATGATGCACTCGCAAAGAGTTTCATCCGTGAGTATTTCCATCACGGCTCCAGCAACAAGATTTTCGTTTGCTTCTTCAAGACAGCGCACGGGAGCGTTGGAGGTGAAGTTAACGAGAGACCCTTTACCTGTGAGCAGTTTCATCTGCTTATTCCAAGACGAAAGGAAATGCTTTTTTGATTTGATGTACACACGGTTTTGCTCTTCGGAAGCGGTCATGGGATCGTATTTTGATACCTGCGTGCTGAAATCGTGGTCTCTGAAAAAGGCTTTCAGCTCCGCAATGTTCGGGGTACTATCCTTTTCAAGTAATGTCATATCAATTTTCATCGGTTCTCTCCTTTCGCTGTGGTAGATATATTATATCATATTTTTACGAATTTTTCAAGGAAGGAACTGTGAACAAGAAAAGAGGAACCGCACTTTTTACATAGTCCCGCTATGCTTTATCCATCTTTTCAAGCTGCGTAACTAATCTCACATACCAATCTTTGTTTGGGTATTTCTCAAAGCATTTCCACATCAATTTAGCTCTCAAATTTCGCAGAAGCTGCTTATGATCGGATGGAGCATCTGCGACCTTCCAACAGTACACCACTGGATGCGTAAGCTTATGCTCTTTTGCTGTTGTTGGCTGAACTGCACATTCAAAGGGATGCTCCATCCTCTGCAATACAACGGTGTAGCATATAAAGCTGTCCTAATGATTCATAACCCATATCGTCATTTAGATATGCCATCTCGAACATATTGACTTTAACTTTATTGACAGGGACGATTTTTCATCCCCTCGTATATATTATGAGGGAAATCAAAAAAACAAGCTAATGGCACGACAAGCTCATTTCAAAAAACATGACAAGACGTTTTGAAGCGAAGTAGCATAAAATATTCGGCTACTTATGAAGAAAAAGCGGATGAAATTCAACACTTCGTCACATTTGTATGGTATAATAAAGAAAAACAAAAAACATGACAGATTGGAGGTAGGTACATGAGTATCCTTAACCAAGATCTGCTGACTTTGGATTTTGGGCAGTACAAGGTAACGTACGGCAAGCACACCGTTCCCATCGGTACTGGTAGAGCTGATACGTCTCGCCTGCCGGCTCGGTCAGTACTCAAAAATGCTTTGCATTTTGATGTCTCCACCGAAGACCCGCCCCCCTCTGGACACCCGCATATTTTCCTCGAAAATGGTACCCAAACTGTAAAAATGCAGTTTGACACTTTTCCTCAGAAAATATAAAGGAAAGTCCAGTAGCCATTGTGTATCGTACTGAACTTCCTTTTGGTACGCAAAATCTGAAGGACGAACTAAGTTGTTTCAGATTTTTGCACGAAAGTACGATGTGTGGGTTTTACTGGAATGTTATAATGTTTGATGGAATATTATGAGTATTTCTTATATCAAATACTCTGTTGGAGGGGAGATGGATAATTTGAAGCAAGACTATCGCTGGGTCAAGTATGTTATCGGCGTATCTGCACTGCTCACGGTGGCGTATTTTATTGATGATTTTGACAGTATGACCACTAACAACGTGATCAAGGCATTGCTGTGGACAATCCGAAATGTAATTCATATTTCGTTGCTTATCGGATGGGGCGCATCTTTGCAGCAAAGGATTATTAACGTGCGGGTACGCCGCTGTCTCGTTTCCGTCAGCGTACTGATGATTTTCTGGCTGACCGCCAAAGTACTCAAATGGAACTTCATCCCCGATCGTACTTATTGGTTTGGGCGGTATCTCTGGTACAGCTATTATATCCCCATGATCCTGATTCCGCTGCTTGGCGTATTCATCATTGACTATATGGGAAAACCGGAGGAATATCGGAATCACCGTCGTCTGTATGCACTTTATATTCCCGCATTCGCAATTCTGATCGGCATCTTTACAAACGATCTGCATCAGCTGGCATTCTCCTTCCCACAGGGAATCGATCAGTTCGATTTCACATACGGTTACGGTCCGATCTATTTTGCGGCGATGGCATGGTTTGTGCTCGGCGGCATCTACATAGTTGTTATGCTGCTGAAAAAATCCCGTGTTCCCGGAAGTAAAAAAATGCAGAAACTGCCTGTCATCATTATGGGCGGTGCTGTGATTTTCTGGACACTATACTGCTTACGCATCATACGGGATGTTGATCTGACGGTTGTGGACTGTCTGATCATTGCACTTCTTCTGGAAAGCGCCATACAGAGCGGGTTAATTTCCTCCAATACGAATTACCATAAGATGTTTCATGCGTCAACGGTTGCGGCACAGATCGTAGACCGCGACTATTATCCTTGCTTTACTTCTTCATCAGCCATTCCTTTATCGAAGGATGAGATGAAAAAGATCGGCGAACAGCCTGTAAAAAATGGCAATATTATTCTGCACGCAAAGCCGATAAAGGCAGGTTTCGTGCTGTGGCAGGATGATGTAACGGAGCTTGACGCTCTGACGAACTGTCTGTGTGATGCGCAGCAGAAGCTTGGCAGAAAGAACGAACTGCTGCAGGCAGAACTAAAGCTGAAGGAGCAGCAGGCACAGCTTGAGGAAAAAAGCCACTTGTACGATCAAATCATCGAAGAAGTGGCACCGCAGATTGAGAAGCTTGAATCCCTGCTTGAACAGGCTTCCGAGCCTCTGACGGTACACAACTCCATGGTACAGATGTGTGTGATCGGTTCCTATGTAAAGCGGCGCATTAATCTGTTGATGCTCGGAGAGGAAAGTGAGTTCGTTCAGGCGCGTGAGTTCGAGTATTGTATCCGTGAATCTCTGGACAATCTCCGGCTCGCTTCGGTTTCCGTAATGCTTGACGCAAAGTGCGAAGGTGATATTCAGCTTGCATCTATCATTTCCGCCTACGACTTCTATGAAAATCTGGTGGAAAAGCTGCTTGACCGGATCACCGCGGTGATGGTGCGTATTTTATGTAAAGACGGAGCACTGAAAATGAATCTTCAGCTTGGATGCACAAGCAGTATTGCAGACGCTGAACTGGATGATCTTTGCCTGCGTTACGGTCGTTTTACCTATACCGTTCAGGAAGAAGATATCGTCATAGATCTTGATATTCCTGAAGGAGGTGACGGCAAATGATGACCTATGATGCGCTTTCTTTTCTGCTGAAAGCCGTGATCAGATTTGGACTGTATATGCTTCTGTGTATCAGCATATATATGCTTTCCGCCTCGCTCAGAAAAAAGTCACCGGTATTGATCGTACCGACATTTCTGTCCGTCCTGATCAGCGGAAGTATGTTTGTGCTGTACGATGCCCGGGGTCAGAAATCTGGATTGGATCATAGGGCTGCCGTCCGCTGGCTTTGTGAGAAGCCGATCCTGTTCACGATTTTACTTTTCGCCGCAGCGGCTGTGCTTCTTACATACGTTACCTTCCGTGAAGCACATCTTCGCAGAACTGTCCCCGACCGTTCCTCCATCAAGGAAAGCATTGACCATCTCCCGACCGGTCTTTGCTTCTATGCCGAAAACGGCAGAGTCATGCTGGTCAATCATCGGATGAATCAGCTTTGTCATATCATATTGGGACGCGATCTGCAAAATGCTGCCCTTGTGTGGGATGACCTCTGCGGAGGATCCATACAGCCGGATATCATGCGGTTGTCAACAGACAGTCAACCAAGGTTCCGTCTGTCCGATGGAACGGTCTGGAGTTTCTCACGGACACAACTGCCGGATATGTTTCAGATCACAGCCGTTGACATCACGCAGCTTCACAACCTTGCACAAGAATTGGAACAGAAAAATATTGCCCTTGAGGAACTGTATCAGAGACTCAAGGTATATGAAACGGATGTTGAAGTGCTGACCCGTACCCGTGAACGACTGGAAACGAAAATCGGCATCCACAGTGAATTGGGACAGACGCTCCTTGCCACCCGCAGTTATCTGCTGGATAACAATGAAAACAAAACAATTCCCGTCGAAGCATGGAAACGCAGTATTGCGCTTCTGCGGCAGAATATCGTCGAAAATGCGGAACAGTTTACCTTGCAGACGCTTATTCAAACTGCAACCGCATTCGGAATTTCCGTAGAAGTCACAGGACAAATGCCAGAACAAAAGGATGTCGAAAAACTGTTCCTCGAAGCAGCAACCGAAGCGCTGACCAATGCGGTACGTCATGCAGATGCCAAAAAACTGCATATCAGCCTTACCGAAACGGCGGATACATATCGAATTTGCTTCCAAAATGATGGGAAAATGCCGGAAACTCAGGTCACGGAAGGCGGCGGACTCGGTTCTCTGCGGCGTAAAGCAGAGACTGCCGGAGGCAGTATGCAGATTGACTGTCATCCCGAATACAGCCTTACCATTTCCATGCCGAAAGGAGGGACTGAAAACATATGACACGAGTTCTGATTGTAGAAGACGCTCCTATGGATCGACAGCTTTTGGAGTTATATGTCAAACAAAGCGGTCAATATGAACTGGTTCCCTCCGTAGAAAGTGCGGCGTTTGCGGAGTTCTGCTGTCGGACAACCAGAGTAGATCTGATCTTGATGGATGTTTGTACTTCGCTGTACGCCAACGGAATCGATGCAGCCGAAAAGATCAAACAAAATTTCCCGCAGATCAAAATAATCATTATCACCGGTCAGCCGGAATGCAGCTTCATTGAACGCGCACGAAAAGCCGGGGTGGACAGCTTCTGGTATAAAACCGAAACGGCGGAAAGCATCCTTCATGTCATGGAGCGAACCATGGCGGGTGAAACTGTTTATCCGGAATCAACACCGCCGCTGCAGTTCGGATATATTACCAGCGATGAATTGACGGCTCGTGAGCTTGAGGTTCTTCGTGAGGTCGTAGCCGGTGAAAGTGATGCGGCAATTGCGGAAAAATTGTATATGTCTCTGCGAACCGTAAAAGGACATATTCAGTCCATGCGTGACAAGACCGGATTCAGAAATCGAACGGAACTTGCCGTTCGTGCCAGAGACTGCGGACTAATCATTGTTGATAAGGAAACAGAATAATCCGCGATATTTCAAGAAGTACTGTCAAATCGACGGTACTTCTTTTATTTATGCACGAAAGTACGATGCAAATAAACTGCTGTATTGGTAAAATATATATGAGGATTTGAAAGTAGCTTCTTCAGAAAGGAGGAGTACATGTGAAGAAAGTTCTTATCAGTATCAAAAACGAGCTACTGTCAACAGCGGTTATCAAGACCTTGAAGGATTGCGGAGAGTTTTTGCCGTGTCAAGTGACTCCTGAGGTCAGCACAAATACTTCCGACAAGTCCGCGCTGTCGGATGTAGATATTTTATTGATGGAAATATCCTATCTTCCGGGAGCAACCATGGAAGGTCGGCTGAAAGAAATCAAACAGCTTCGCAAAAATGAGCCGGAATGTAAGATTGTAGCATTTTGTGATGACACTGCCGCTCCCGAACTTGCCCATAAAGTCACACAGTTAAAAAAGGATCGCCTGATCGACGGTTTTCTCTACACCTCCGTTACGGCAAGCTATCTGATGTCAACACTTGCGTCGCTGTAAGTGAAGCCCCAAATATATAAAATGCAGATTCATATCTCAAGGAGGTAAAAATTAACATGACTATAACCAAAACACAACTTGCTATCATCATTACTGTGCTTGCGTTGGTGCTGATTGCGTCTGTCGCCACTACCGTTTGGGTGGTTTTCTTCCGTGATGACGGAGGCACTCCCATTACACCCGATTATCCACCTCAAGGCACGGAGCAAAATCAAAAACCACTGGAAGGAGACGATAGCGATAAAATAGAAAGCCCGGAGGGTGGAGGAGCTATCAACGTAACCTATCAAACAAGCGTGAAGGTCGATCTCTCGGAGAACAAGGTGACCTTACTGTACGCAAATCCGCAGGCATCCAATCAAAATGTAGCCATCCTGATCATGATTGGTGATCTCGTTGTTGCCAAATCCGATTTGATCACGCCCGGACACGGCGTGGATACGCTGACTCTGGAGAAGCAGGCAAAGGAGCGACTGATGGTCGGAGGCTACGACGGCGAGCTTGTCGTCAGAGCCTACGATCCTGAAACAAACGAAAAAGCCATGGTTGATGCCAAGGGCAAGGTCAAAATCACCATTGTTGAATAGCCGAAGGGCATTTCAAAAAAAACTCAGAAAGGAGAAACCACTATGAAAAGAATTCTTTTTCTCGCGCTCGTCATAACTCTGATGATGAGCCTCTCCGTCACCGTTTTTGCGGAAAACTCCGTTACCTCTGATAGCGGTACAACAATCGACATTTCCGCAACCTTCAAGGCAGGCTCAACTGCCGAGGATGTAATCTCGGTCGACATCGCTTGGGGGGCAATGGAATTTGAGTTCTCTGAAGGCGTGGATGGCGTATGGGATCCCTCAACACATCAGTACATGGGAGCTGCGGAAAGCTCTTGGTCTGCAAGCGGAAACGAGATCACCGTTACCAACCATTCCAACGTAGCGATCAAGGCGACCTTCACTTATACGGGGGAAGTTGAGACAGTTTACGGCACCTTCACGAACGATGGCGTGCTCGCACTTGCTACCGCAGTCGGTACCGCAAGAGACGCTGCCCCTTCAGACTCTGTTGTACTGACCTTGGGCGGTAGTCTGACCGCAGATACTGCTGGCAAGGTTGGTACGGTTACTATAACCATTGCAAAGCAGTAAGTTAATTTTACAGAAAGGAACTACTTACTATGAAGAAATTGTATTCGCTTCTTCTTGCAATCATGATGATTGCAACAATAGCGCTTCCCGTCTTTGCGGAGGAATCCGTTGACGCCAACGGTGGTTCGGCAAACGTCAATGTCAACGGTGTCGTTCAGTACACGGGCAGCAGCGAGACCCAGACTATTTCGGTTGACGTTGCTTGGGAGGATATGACCTTCACCTATGTAGAGGGCGTTCATTTCGGTTGGAATCCCGAGAATCATGAGTATGCCGGTGCCTATGAAGGCTATTGGGAGAACGATCGCGCCGACATCACCGTGACCAACCACTCCAATACCGGAGTCAATGCCACCCTTTCCTTTGAGAGTGGGGTTGACACCGTGGGTGGCGCATTCACCGAAGGCAGCGGCACCATAGACGACGGCGTTCTGGAGCTTGCTTCCGCGGTGGATACGGAGGTTGAGGAAGCGCCCACTGCCACCGCCACCTTTAACATCAGCGGCAGCATCAGCGTAAGTGCAGACGTTGTCGGTGAGATCACCGTTCTCATTGAATCGGCGTATTACG
>JAFTLK010000378.1 GCA_017455975.1 Clostridia bacterium
ATACGTATTGATCGTTTCTGTTGTCAGAATGGGATTGGTAGTTTGTGTGCGATCTTCCGCAGTGATCGTTTGTAATATATGGTTCGAATAACCGTGTCCGCAGAAATAATATTCACACAGATTATCATCGCTTTCCTGTGTCCAGATTTCCGGCAGCACATTTCCCGATACCTCATAGCGTACAGGAAATGCACCGTCCAGATTGCCGTACAATGCAAGATCATCAATCAGATTCCATTCATCACGCGCCCGTTTCAGAAAATAGGCATTGTCATCAATGGAATACGGTCTGTGGGAACTGTTGGTAAAGATTGGTGCCACTGCCGCTACCGTTTTCACGGATTGCTGCTTGGAAAGCTCCAGATAATCCAGATAATTTTCATAATACGTTGTAAACGAACCGGAAGACAGCGGAAGACGAACTACCTGCCACTGCGGGTAAATATCGGTTTGCTCACCGTCCCGATAATACTGATACACAGAGAAGGATTTCAGCTCTGACGTGGTATTATTGAAATTGGAATAAAAATAATCCGTCGCAAACGCCTCTCTGCGGGAAGTCTTTCCAAAAAGGGAAATACAGTAATTCACCCAAAAAGCGGGAACCATATCTGAATCACCAAAAATCTGGATACCGTACAGCGTTCCGTCCCTGCTGCGGTAATCCTCCTGCAATGCGGTATACAATGCCTCCGCTTTTTCTGCACATTCTGACGGATACTGTGCAGACGATATATCTACCCTCACAACATCCACTCCGGTATACCATTCCTCGATTTTCTCAAGGGCATCCATATCCGCATCGGTCATTTGTGTGCCGTTGTAAACGAAATAAAGATAAGCATCCTCCGCACGGGATTCCGGTTCAATGAGCGTAATCTGTGTCTTTGACAACTCTGTCAGCCATTCGCTCGTATGTGTTAAAGCAACGGAATTGAATTCATAATGCTGCGGCGACAGGGTTTCCACCGAACAGGACTTGCCGTCAGACTGCATTTGTTCACACAGCGCGTCCGCCTGTCTGCATAGAATATCCGCCGTTTCCTCATAAAGGAACAACAGCATCGGAATGTCAATTTCATCCACACAATCCATGACTGAACTGTGCTGATACAATGCGGGATCGTCTTCATATCCTACTGTCAATTTGTTGATCAGACCGTTCCGATACAACTCATCTTCACATGCATATAGCGCATCCAGATCAAGCCAGCCGTCAAGATACACACATCCAAGCAAATCATCGGAAAATGTCTGTATCAGCCGCGTCTGATAAATGCTGTTGATCCCGCTTGCAGCCAATGCAACACCGCCGCGATTCAGGAAATCCGTTTCAAGGCAAATATTCAGCAGCGTTTCCATATCGGCAATATCCTGATGGAATTCCGATGTACCGCCGTTGTTCCGAATACCGCGACGAAATGCAACAACAAAAATCATATCCGCGCTGCTGAAAGTTTGTGCATATAAGAGAGGCAAATCCTGTGATATCGGAAAAAACACCAGCGTCGGATAATCGCGTATCTGATAATCATGCGGCATATACACCTCTGCATAAAGCAGCTGTCCATCGGATTCATAACCGATCTCATAACAGAGCATCGGCGCTCCCGGATTCTGTTCCAATGTTCCGACAGACACCACCTGCGGCAACTCCGTCATATCTTCCGGTGCCAGAATCGCAGGCTGCGGCGGTTCCATTGTTGTCACGGGTTCTGTTGTCCCTGTTTCTGCCGCGATTTGAGTACCATCACAGCCGAACAGGCACAAAAGCATCATAAGGCACAGAAAACCAGCGGTAATGCGTATCATTTTATCTTTTTTTAGATGTATCACACAGATTACTCCTCTCTCATTCTCTCTAACATTTTACAAAAACCTGACAACCCGAACAATGTCACACCGTCATATTCTTCTCCGCCGCTGATTTCCACGGCCTTGTTGCCGTCCTGATACTGAACAGCCATTGGTGCGGGATGAAACAGCAAGATTTCCCTGACGGTTTTTTCGCGCGGATCGTGACGGCATTCAAAGGTCGGAAGTGCTATGGCATCGATCGGAACAGCAAGCTGTGCAACCACAAAGACGTTGCGGTGCATCGGCTCCATGTTTTTCGGACGGAAGCCCATCCATTCCTCCGATGCTGCCATCGGAGAAATAAAGGAACCGCCCTGCACCTTTGTGACAGTAAACAGATTTTTGCCAAGGAACATCAGCTGCCGCTTGCGCATGACCGTTGTCAGAAACCGAATCTTGAAATACTGCGTGTCGTTTTCCAGGATCATCGCAGGCTTGGCAGGATGCATGAAGATCGAGGTCAGCGTACCAAACTTTACCTGCATATGCAGACCGGCTTTTGCGGCATACCGTTTGATCTTTGCAAGTGCGCCGATGCGTTTGATGATTGCCCAGATACATCTGAACCACCAGATGAGTAAATTCAATCCGCCTAAAATGATGATGACATACAAATATATGTACGAAATCGTAAACAGCGGCTGCACATACATACTAATATACCACGGGCAGGCTTGCCAGAACTGCGGCGGCAGCGCAGCTAAAACAAGCACCACAATCACGTCAATGACCGCAAGAATCCTCCATTTGGTGACTCCCTTCAGAATCCGCTTCCGCAGTTCGTTTGGCACTTTGTTTTCGTTATGTATGTCCCCAAGCGCCACAGCAATTTCGTCAATATCACCAAGGTCATCCCTCGCCGCGGTGAAAGCGTCTTCTTCCGTCATCCCGCCGAGCATATAGTTCTGCATCGCATCATGAATATGGTCTTCATATTCGCGGGCAACGGCATTTTTCTCCTTTTGGGAACGGATGGATGCTGTCAGTGCACGGGTCAGGCGGCGAAGCTCGCCGTCCAGATTGAAATGATGTTCCGTCATGGGTCAGTCTCCTTCTCTATATATTTTTACCCGACTTTTACTATTTGCTGATGATACAGCATCTCCCCCGTCGGAACAATGATTTTCCGCCCGTCCCAAACAACGGTATCGAGCGCCGCATATTCCCCATCGGATGCTATGACACGGACTTCTTGCACCAGTACCGTATACTGTCCCGCCTCGCCGCGCCCCGTCAGAGGATCTGCATAATAAATCAGATATTTTCCGTCCTCCTCGGTCGGTTTGAGCGCCCGCATCGGAACAATGACATCATAGGCTTCGCTGTATGTCATTTCAAGCGGAATACCGGCGGGGATGTACTTATAGAGAACAGCTTCTGCTGTCAGTGAATCGTCCGGGCTCGGCGGAACATGAACGACAAATCCGTCAGCTGCGGCTGTGATCCGATACCCGTTTTCCCGAATTGCGGTGTACCAGCTTCGCTCGTCAGTCGTCAGATCATCTGACAGCAAAGCACGGTCGAGAGCCGCCGGATACACGCTTGCAATCGGATCGCCGACCACGACATTTTCACCGTTTCCGACGTAAATGTCCTCAAGTACAATATCCCCGACACAGCGGACACGAACGATTTCGGGAATATACGATTCATCCTTGAACGTCAAGGTTCCCGTGTGATGGGAGACCAGCTCCACTTCGGTCAGCGTCAGATTCTCAAGCGTTCTTGAAAAATACGCGGCGGCGACAATCAGCACAACCAAAACAAGACAAACGATTTTTATGATACGTTTCATGGTCAACCCTCACTTTTGGATACTGTATGGAATCGCGTGCTGTGTTCGATCACCAAACACACCGTACAGCAGAAGCGGCGGCAGCAGGAAAACCATACTGAATCCGAACGCCGACGCGGTATTTGCTTCACACAGTGCGGACAGCATAACCGACAGCGGCTGATGCGTGGTGTCATCGAGAAACAATACCGGCTGTTCTGTCATATTCCATATCTGAATGAATTTCAGCAAAAACATCAGCACAATCCCGTGCATTGCCTGCGGGAAGACGATTCTGACCATTGTGCGGATGGTTCCCGCACCGTCCACCGCCGCCGCTTCCAGAGTTTCGCGGGGAACGGCAGAAAAGAAGATCGTCAGCAGGAGAACATCAAACGGCTCAATCACACCGGTCAGAATGATCGATGCATCACTTCCAAGCAATCCCCATTTCCGCATCATCAGCCACTGTGGAATCTCGACTGCCTGAATTGGCAGAACCATAATTGCAAACAGCAGCACCAGAATGATTTTCCGTGACCGCAGACGACAGAACACCAGCGCATATGCGGCGGGAAGTGCTGTGACGGCGGCAAGCAGTACCGTCAGCGTGGTATACAAAACCGAGTTGGTAAACGCGCGTGTATAGTCGGTATTGTAAAGCAGTGCCTGTGCATACTGTGCGAGGGTGAAATTGTCGGGGATCAGTTTCAAGCTGTCAATGGCATTTCCGTGAAAATAATAGAATCCGAGGTCAACCGGCGAAAACACGGACAATGCGGCAGTACAGATCAACGGGAACAGCAGAACAAGCAGAATCAGAAGTCCCACTGTACCTGTTACGGCAGAAGACAGTTTATGTTTCATTGGCACCCTCCCCCGCGCGATACAGAATACCGCAGATGATTGCCGCACCGATACCGACACACAACAACAGCACGGAAATACAGCAAAGTCTTGTATAGTTCATGTTGAGAAAATTGTTGTGGATGTAATGCTGTATCAGATAAATACTGTCATGCGGATAATACCCGCCGATCTGAAAGGCTTCGCGGTATACATTGTAGGAGTTGAGAACCGACAGCAGAAGTACGGTCGGAAAGGCTGGGCGAAGTGCAGGCAGCGTGATATAACGGAAGCACGCGAGCTTTCCCGCACCGTCTATTTTCGCACTTTCATACCGTTCCTCGGGAATCTGTCGGATTGCCGCGTAATATACCAGCGCATTGTAGCCGCCGTACTTGAACAAAAACAGGAGTATCAGCAGCGGACGCGCAAGGGGTGTATCATACAGCGATCCGATCGGCAGATCAAAGAGAGCACACAGGCTTTCTGTGAACATACCGATCTCGGAAAAAAGCAGATCAGCAAACTGCATCAGCGCGGCTGTCGGAAGCAGAATCGAGAGGAACACCGTGTGGTGAAACAGTCCGTCCAGCCGTCTGTTCTGTGTGTACAGCACAGCACCGATCAGCGGTAAAACAACCATCAGCGGCAGGGAGATCAGATAGAAAATCGCTGAATTGCTGACGGCAGACTGAAACGCACGGCTGTCTTTCATGGAAAGGAAATTCTGGATACCGACAAACTGCTCTCCATCAATCGTATCTGTGAACGAATGGATCACGGTTTGTGACAGTGGATACAGAATCAGAATCGCAGCACCGATCAGATATGGTGCAAGCAGCAGCATACCGATCATGCGGCTCTTATTCCGATAAATAAAACGATACATTATTCTTTGCATGGTCATAAGCGACATCAAAATCACTTCCCGTCAGATATTCACGGAAGACACCGAAAAGATGTCCCATGGTCTGCACGTCGGTATAAACGCCGGGCTGCATCGAATCAATCTGGTCAAAGTAATACTTGCATACATCCTCCGGGATGTTATGCTCCGGGAATCCATAATTTGCATCCTTGACACCGTCGCAGTAGTATGCTCTCATACATTCAATCAGATCGTTGTTGATGGTAATCGCAGCTTTGCCGGAAACCTCATACTGGGAATCCATACCAATCGCACTTTGGATAAAGCAAGCCGCTTCTCTTGTATGTTCTGTTTTGCTGTTGACAAGTAAAAACCAGTTCGGAACAGGAGAGGGTGCGCCGCCGTCGACGGTAGGAAGTCTTGTCAGATACGGTGTTTGCCCTTGATTTTGAATTTCATTGCAGACAGATTTCAACATTCTGATATCGTCATATGTGCCAACGAGACCAGGGGCGCAATAAAGTGCCAGATCCTCCGACAGGTATGCATTGGATAAGATGCCGTCATATTCATGAAGCCGTCTTGTAACCAGCTGGTACTCCGCCAAAGCATTACTATCCGTAAAAACATGCGGGAAAAGCTTATCGTAAGCTTCGGCTGCCTGTTTCAACTGCTCCAGTTCTTCCTCGGATGCATGCAGTGTCTGATTCTCATAATCCATCAGCGACATGCCATTCTGAAAATACAAAAACTCAATCGTGAAAATATCGGAAAACACCAGATTTCCCGCATTGTAAACCGAGGAAAGAGAATCGGCAAAGGAAGCAAGATCACCGTCACACACAAGACCATAATCGTCGATGCGTTCTTGGGATGACAAAAGGAAACCAAGACTATAATTCAGCGGAACCATATACTGTCCGCCTTCATACACGCCCGATGCAAGCACCGCCTGATTGCAGTCCGAAAAATCCACACCAAGGGTATTGACATCAAGGAAGATTCCGTTCTGCAGAAGCTTCGTCAGATTCTGTACAATGTTATTGTTATCATACTTGGAAAGGACAATATCCGGTCCTCCGCCTGCCATCAGTTCTCCTGCGAGCTTGGTGCGGTAATCGGGAATGATCATCTCGGAATAGTCCTCTGTTATTACTTCAATTCCCGGATATTCCCTTTGAAATTCAGTAATCAGCCCCATAAAATAGTCTTTGCTGCAGGTATCGTACCAGATCAGAAGCTCACCGTCCTCCTGTGTCTGTCCTGCAGCAACAGAATCCGAAACATCGGAAGCCGTGTCACCCACACAACCCACAAACGAGGTTGTCAGTAATAGTGCCAAAAGGGCTGATAAATAGCGTTTCATCAGAAATCTCCTTTCAGTTTCCGCAGCATCGTCCCGAAGCTGATAATGTCATGCAGCCACACGCCGTCCTTCTGTTCTCCGCCAAGCAGTTCTACTTCCGTTGTTCCCTCGCGGTAAAACGCACGCATCGGCGCAGGATTGAAGATCAACACTTCGTGGACTTCCTTATCCCGTGGATCATGGCGGCGTTCCAAGGTTGGCAATGTAACTGCATCGATCGGAATCTCTTCTGATATTTCAACCAACCTTGTTTTCATAGGCATAAAGCGCATCCATGCCGCAGAGTGAAATCCGACACCAAGAGGTGTAGGCATTGCCAACATACCGCTTTGTGTGGCAGTCGTATAAACATTCCGCCCAAGAAAATGCAGAACGCGGTTTTTGTGCAAGGTCGCAAGAAACCGCACCTTGATATACTGCGTGTCATTTTCCAAAATCACAGACGGTTTGTCTGCGGCATACAGAATGGACGTGTAAACTGTGCGGTTTGCCTGTATCTGATAGCCGTTTTCTTTTGCATATTTGCGAATCGACTTCATCGCGCGGCGGCGTTTATGATATGCCAAGGACAGGATGATGAGATTGACTGCGAGGATGATACCGACGATCAGAATCGTCATCTGCAAAACGAAGATGTCCCATGCCCACAGAAGTAAGCCGTACAGTGTCACACTGACAACGCCGATGATGCTCCACCGCAATATATTTTCCCGACGCACATCGGCGGGGATTTTGTCCTGATTGTGGATATCACCGAGCATTACGGCAATTTCGTCAATATCGCCGAGGTCCTCACATGCCGCAGAAAAAGCGTCTTCTTCCGTCATCCCGCCGAGCATATAATTCTGCATCGCATCATAAATGTGGTCTTCATATTCCCGCGCGACTTCCGATTTTTGCTTTTTGTCACGGATGGATGCAGTCAGCGCACGGGTCAGGCGGCGTAGTTCACGGTTGAACTCGAAATCCTGTACGCTGTTACGATCATATGCTGCCATCTCACATGCCCTCGCCGATGACACGGTTGACAGCACCGGTGAAAACCTGCCATTCCTCGCGGCGGACTTTCAGCTGTAAACTCCCTGTGGCAGTGATGCGGTAATACTTGCGGTCACGTCCCGTCTCACTCTTGGCGTCATACGATTCGAGCAGTCCCTCCGCCACCATTGCGTGCAGAATCGGGTAGAGCGTACCCTCCTTCATGCGGAACACATTGTTCGAGCGGCGGTTGATCTCACCGATCATCTGATAGCCGTACATTTCCTCCTCTGCAAGAACGCTGAGGACAAGCAGTGCCATACTGCCTTTTGTCAATTCCTTGTTGATGGTCATATCTTTTACTCCTTTCGTCCGAGATTTTTACTATACCTCGGTTTCCTATGCATAGTATATCATAGTATCTGCGGTTTGTCAAGAGAAAAGAAAAAAATTTTGACACAGCATCGCAAAACGGCGGGAGACAAGCCCCCGCCCTACGCGATTTTCAACCGGTTTCGCCGACCCATTTGGGCAAGCCAACAAAAAAAGACGCTTTCGCGTCTTTTTTAGTTTCCGTCCCACGATATCAGCGCACCGAAGCCGCTCTCGTCGTTCGTCACGGTCAGACCCTGTCCGACCACGGTCACACGATACCAATCGTCCCATGAATCGGTGATATTGTCGTCGCGGGTGATATAGACCGTTCCGGCACAGTAGCGCGTCTGATCGTCGTTCAGCGCAGTAAAGGTAATGCTTGCCTGCTCCACACCGCCGGGAAGATAACCGACTTCCCCCTCTGTCGGACTCCAGCAGACCTGAAGCTCGCCGTTTTTGTTTTCCCAGACGTGATTCCATTCCTGCGCCCAGCCCTGCTCCGGCACAGATGCCAGTGCAGTTTCGCCGCAGTACGCGGAAATGTTCATATCCTCCGGCAGATCAAAGGTAATCGTCAGATACGGCGGCAGTGCGGACATCGCCGGGACATAGCGGTAATAGGCAAATCCCTTCTGCGATTCGGGCACCAGCTCATGAATGCTCCATACATATTCCGGACCGTCTGGATGCTTGCTGGCTTTCATCAGCCACAACTCATCGTCCATGGACAGAAGATATTGGTCTGCGCCAAGCGACATTGCTTTCCGATGGGAATAAACCTCACTGATCGCGGTATCTTTGATCTCTCCAAACACAAACAGCTCTGCCCATTCCTCATCCGTCCACGGGAATGCTTTCCACCCGCCAAGCAGAGATCCGACCATCTGAATGCTGCCCGTATCACGGTGGATCTGGCAGAAGGAATGCTTGTCGGGATCAATCAGATACCGATATCCCGTATCACCGCCGATGGAAAGCGTGGAGGACAGCGGCGTCATATAGATGCACCGCTCGGAAACATAAACCTCCGCATGCTTGAAAAGATCAGACAACACACCCTCGGGATTCGGTTCACCCATCGACAGCGCGTAACCGTCCTCTGTCGGAATCAGCATCAGTACATCGCGGTACAACTCTTTTCTCGTGTTGTAGTCGGTCATCACCGCATACAGCGTGTTGTTTTCCATTTCGAGACGATAGTCAAACACCCCGCGATCCCAAAGGGTGTATTCCTGTTTCTCGACATAGTCGTAAACGACAATATGACTGTCGATCATGCCGGAACCCCAGTAAACGCTTGCGCAG
>JAFTLK010000379.1 GCA_017455975.1 Clostridia bacterium
AAAAATAAATCCAATATGAACCGATTCTAAAAATTTGCGGCACTGTCAAATCCACCTTCCTGTGCAAACCGAAGAATCAGATGAGCCGTTGATTCCAGTATCTCCTGATACCGTTCAATTGCATCTTCGTCGAACCCGATGATGTCCGTCCACTGATATCCCGGCAAACAACAGTATGCCGCGTGAAAACCGTCCTTTTCATCCGGTTTCTCAATATAAACCTTGACTGTTCCGTCCGGGTGCATTTCCGAATGAACAATCTCCGTCTGATCATCCAGTGTCATAAACGGATACATCATAATTCATTCTCCTTATCGGTTGTTCTCAATCATATCGCGCAGCAGCCATACAATGACATGGGACGCAAAGCCGTGGTCAAGGGACGCAACGGTGGAATCGTTTTCCCACAGCGTACAGGTCGTCAGCGCCATGTTGTAGAAGTAGCCTTCGATGTTGTCGAGGACTTCCTTCATGTTGTCGTTCTTCGCCATCATATCAAGACGCAGATAGTTGCCGATGAACGCGTTGGCGAAATGCACTTCGGGATACTTGTTATCCTCTTTTCTCCACGGACCGAAATCGTAGAGCAGCGTGTTCCAGAGCTCGGGATACAGTTCCTTTGTTGCCGTGCCGCAGTAGAATGCATAGTACTGGCATACTTCTGTAACTTCACCCTGCAGATAGAGCTTACCGCTTTCATCGCGCAGCATCTGGTCAACGAAGAACTGACCGTTGAAGGACAGACGGCGGATGGTTTCGCGCATGGACTCTGCCTGCACCTTCAGCGCGGGATCGTCGTACATCTCACCGATTGCCTCCAGACAAGCGGCATACAGCATATTGGACGGGAAGTTGACGCCTGCCACCAGATGGTTGGCTCTCGACCATTCGACAAAGATCCACGAATCGAGGTTTTCAAGCAGACCGTCTTCGTTGATGAACTGCTTGAAGTAATCGACGAGCCGATACAGCTTTTCGCGGAACGCATCGATCATCTCGCGGTCACCGGAGCGGTCAAGATATTCACGCAGCTCCATGACCAGCCACATTGCCCAGTTGGGAATGAACATCTTATCATAGTGGTCAGACGGATAACACATCGGGAACATACCGTCCGGCAGACACTCAAAGGACTCGGGCAAAAGGAAGTTTTCAAGGAAGTTCTTCTCAACAACACACTTGCCGGTCAGCGCATATTCCACGCGCGCGGTCCAGAAGGAGTCGCACAGCCAGCCGGCACGTTCACGGCACGGACAGTCGGTGAACAGGTCAACCGCATTCTGACGGTAGGTCTGAACAGCAGCCTCCCAGATCTTTAAGAACTTTTCGTTCTCGGAGCGGTATTCGACAAAGCCTTTTTCGGGCGCCGCATATTCGGTAAGATGGATGTCGGAAACTTCGATATCGCCGGTAACCGCGATGACCTTGATGTACTGCATGGTAAACGGCTCCATGGTCAGAAGATCATAATCATCCGCTTCGAGATCGTAGCGCACGATGTTGACGCATCCCATACGCCAGGTGTTGACATCGCCGTCAAACAGCTCATCAAAGGTAACGATCACGGAAGCGCGCGTCTTTGCCTTGACATGCATACCGATAAAGCCCGTCTGGTTGCAGTACAGCTTGACGGTTGCAAAGCGGTTTTCGTCAATGGCGATCACATCGGGTACATCGACTGCCGCCTGCTCATCGCAATGGAACTGCAGTGCACCGAAGTCAGAGGACAGGCTGACTTCAAGCTCATCCTTGGGATAACCCTTGAGAATCGGGGAAATACCGTCAAGAGAACGGTCATGCCACTTTCCTGCTTTTTCTTCATCGTACGTGACGCTGCCGCATCCGACGAGCTGGAGTGCCGGGAGCTTGGTCAGAGACGGGAACGGAACACGGCGCGGCAGGTAAACCTTATCCTCCACCTGTTCCAGCGGTGTTCTGCCGGCGGTCATCTTGCCCAAAGAAGCCGCATACGCTGCACCCATGCGCCATACTTCGACAAACGGACGCTGGAAGGAGAACTTCTGCACCTTCTGCACGCGCTCGGTCACGACATCACACGGCATACCGTCAACGGGAGAGGTCCACGCGACGATTTCGTTGTCACAGAGGATCTCCGCCTGGAAGAAAGAGGGCTGATCCATCGTATAGAAGTTATTAACATTGTATCCGGCGACTTCAAAGACGAGAACGTTGTCGCCGTCACAAAGGTAAGGATTCAGGTTCAGCTCATCGACGCGGTGCATATACTTCGGACCGCGTGCAGGACCGTAAGCCGCAATCTTACCGTTGACAAACAGGCGGTATACAGACGAACCGGTCATACGAAGCAGGGTATCTTTACCGCCTGCAATCACCGCAGTAAAACGAGCGGTAACATTCATTTCAAGCGATCTGCCCGCAGGCCATATGGGAAGCGCTTTCTGGAAGGGATTGTAATGCATTGCAGAATTTCCTTTCTGTTTCAGTTGATATTGTCACGGAAATCGGATTCCGTTTCATACATTTTTGGGGAGCGCCGTTTCCATACCGGCAAGATGCTCTGTTCTGCCGATGACGGCATCGTGCCATGACAGGTCATCCTCATAGGTGACAGTTGTGATCGATGCATTGGGCACCCACGGCACATCCTTCATGCCCGACAGCGGAATCCCCTGCCAGATGCACTGCATGACGCGGATCGGGGTTGCATGGGTACCGATGACGACCGTTTTGCCTTGATATCTGCGCACGGTACGCTCGACAGCCACCCGGACGCGCACCTGTAAATCTGCCACCGACTCACCGTCCGTGCAGACTGCTGACCCGATGTCGGACAGCCATACACCGAAGTCATCCGGGTACAGCGCGGGCAGATCGTCAAAGCGCTCACCTTCCCATTTCCCCGCAAAGATTTCGCGGAATCCCTCGTCGGGGATCACGTCCATCCCGCGCAGATCGGCGACATGCTTTGCCGTGTCATACGCACGCCGCAGATCACTTGCGACGATCACATCGACCGGAATGTCGGACAACGCTTCTGCCGCCGCCTGTGCCTGCGCGTGACCGCGTGCCGTCAGACCGAAGACATTGCTCTGCCCGGTAAACCGATGTTCATAATTTGCTTCACTTTCGCCGTGGCGAATAAAAATCAGTGTTGTTGCCATAGTGTCCTTACCTTTATATGCTGTTTTTATCCTATGTCCGCCGCGTCTGTACCTACCGTGATCATACACAGCTCCGGTGCATTGAAAAATCTCGGACAAATCGTATGGTTGCCAAGCCCGCGGCTGACGATCAGACGACCTTCATGCATGCCCTGAGCGTATTTCGGAAACAGCCCCTGCCCCGGCGAAAAAACCGGATGACCGAACAGACGGATCTGGCCGCCGTGTGCATGACCCGACAGCACCAGCGGAATGTCATAATCACGAATGCCGCGGTTATACCATTCGGGTCTGTGGCAGAGCAGAATTCTGTAACCCGGCTCATCCGCAAAGCTGCGCACAAACGCCATGTGTTCCTCCGTCAGCTGCTCCTCTTTTCCCGCAATGTCCTGTAAAAGTCCGCCAACAGTCAGCATACCGAGCCGCGCCGTTTCATTGATGAGCACCTGCGCACCGGTTGAGCGCAGAACATCGATCTCCTCCGGCTCCAGCCACCGCTCGTGGTTGCCGAGCGCATAGAACACGGGAAACGCCGCAGCCATTGCACGCAGAAATGCGATGGATCGCGCACCGCGCGTATCGAGATTGCCGAGCAGATCCCCTGCGATCAGAATTGCATCGGGTTTCATCTGCCGGATTGTTTCTGCCAGATGCTCCCATACACCGTTGTGAAGATCGGTGACAAGTGCAAGGCGGTACGTTTTATCAAGCTGTGCCGGAACATGATACTGGGTGATATCAAGCATCGGTCAACTCCTGTAATGCGACAGCATCTTTTCGATATCTGCCATCTGACCGATGACCGTCACGGCATCACCCGCACAGAATTTCGCACCGGGATCGACGGAAATCCCCTTCTTGCGCATGTCCTTTTTGTGGACGGTAATAACATTGATGTTCATTTTCTTACGTACATCCAGTTCAAGCAGCGTCTTGCCGATCCAGCGATGGGGAACCTCCATCTCAACGATCGCCGTATCCTCGGAAAATTCCATATACTGCTGCACGCCCTCATGCGACAGTGCAAGGCCGACGCGCCGTCCGATGTCAGACTCCGGCAGTACAATACGATCCGCACCGAGCTTTTCGAGCACGCGTGCATGCCGTTCATCCGCCGCACGCGCAACGAGATACGGCACGCCAAGCTCCTTGAGCAGAATCGTCGTCAGAACGCTGTCGTTGACGTTTTCGGAAATGCACAGTGCAACACAGTCATATTCGGCAACACCTGCCGCACGCAGAACCGCCTCCTCGGTACAGTCACCGAGGATCGCTGCGTCAACCGTGTCCGCAATGGTTTCAATATTCTTTTCATTGCTGTCAATGACCAACACTTCTTTCTTTGCTGCGGCAAGCGTTTCCGCGAGCGCAGTACCGAAGCGGCCAAGACCGATAATACAGAAGCTTTTCATTGTGATTCTCCATTTATATATTCCATATTGAATGACAGTACCGTCATCCGATCAGAAGCTTTGCTCCGGGATACCGCACGGCATCTTCCTCGCGGTCACGGTGCAGAAGCACGCAGGACAGCGTCAGAATCCCGACACGTCCCGAATACATTGCCGCACATAGCAGCAGCCGGCTTGCAAGCCCGAGCGTCGGCGTCAGGGATAGCGACAGCCCGACGGTACAGTACGCCGAGAAGCATTCATACAAAGCTGCCTCCATCGCCACACCGTCCCACAGCACCAGACACAGAGCAGATGTGAAAATGGCGACCAGCAGTAAAAACAAAATACACATTGCCCGCGAAACTGTCTCCTGCGGCACAGTACGTTTCATGATACGGATCTCACTCCCACCGCGCAGCGTCGCCCAGATCGAGACCAGCATGACGCCAACGGTACTGACCTTCGCGCCGCCCGCCGTGGAACCGGATGCACCGCCGACAAACATAAGGATCATCGATATAACCTTTGTCGCATCCCGCATCGCGGTCTGACCTATGGCATCGAAGCCCGCCGTGCGCGGCGTGACCGCCTGAAAGAGTGAATGCAGAAGTTTTTCATGAACCGCAAGTGTACCGATGGTCGCAGGATTGTTCCATTCCAGCACCGCGATCAGCAATGTCCCGCCGAGCAGAAGCCCGCCTGTGACCGTCAGAACAAAGCGTGTGTAAACGCTCATGCGCTTGCGGCTGATAAACAGATCCCAAAGGTCGTTCCAGACAAGGAATCCCGCCGCGCCGAGGATGATCAGAGCACTGAACACAAGCAGGAGCAGCGGATCGGCGCCGAACTCTACAAGTGAGGAAAATGGGGATGTGACCGCACCGCCGAACACATCAAAGCCGGCATTGCAAAACGCCGAGACCGACAGAAAGATCCCTGTGAAAATGCCGCGTCCGACACCGAGCAGCGGAATCGTGCGTATCATCAGCAGCAGTGCACCGAGTCCTTCGATGACCGCCGTACCGACGAAGATCCGCCTGACAAACCGACGGATGCTGACACCGCTGTCAAGCCCGAAGGATTGGGCGGTAATCGTGTGAAGCTTCGGTGAGCTTTTCCGTCCGAGTGCACCGAGCAGAAACAGCGCAAACGACATAAAACCGAGCCCGCCGACCTGGATCATACAGAGGATGACAGCTTGTCCGAACAGGCTCCAGTGTGTTCCCGTATCGACCACGACCAATCCGGTCACACATGTCGCGCTGACTGCCGTAAACAGCGTGTCGGAAAACGGAGTCACATCCCCCGTTACCGAGGCAGCCGGCAGCATCAGAAGGCATGCGCCGAGCAGGATAATCGCAAGAAACCCAAGTGCAAAAACCGACTCCGCACGAAGGCGTCTCCGCTTTTTGATATGCGGCATTGTCATACTGCACCCTCCTCCGATCATTTTTCTATATTATATATATCTTACCACAGTTTCCCACCGCCGTCAAGTAGGCAATTGTGAACAAGGCAAAAAAATAGCAAAATGTGAGTAAAGCAAAAACATGAGGCCCGTACGCTGTACGGAAGCCTCATGCAGATTCAGGTAAACGGTTTATGCATCACAGCCGGGTGCATTCTGATCGCGGAACCAACCGCGATCATGCTGACACAAAGGACAGATCTCGGGGGCGTCGACACCCTCACAGAGATATCCGCAGTTCAGACAGACCCAGACAGTGCTGCCGTTCTGCGAGGAAAAGACCGATCCGTCCGTCAGCTTCTGCTTTGTGTCGCGGTAACGGGTCTCATGACGCCGCTCGACATCGGCGGTCATGCGGAACTGTGCGGCAATGGCCGGGAATCCCTCCTCCTGTGCGGTCTTCGCAAATTCATCATACATGACACTCCACTCATAATGCTCGCCGCCGGCCGCCGATTCGAGATTTTCTTCAAGTGTGCCTCCCCCGCCCAACAGCTTGAACCAGATCTCCGCATGCTCCCGCTCATTTGCGGATGTCGCCTCGAAAATGCGGGAAATCGCAATGTGTCCGGCATCCTTTGCCTGCGCGGCAAACCAGAGGTATTTCAGCGCCGCCTGTGATTCCCCCGCCAGAGCGGTATTGAGATTCTGTTCTGTCTTCGTTCCGCAGATGTCCGGATACGGTAATGTTCCCATGATAGATACCTTCCTTTATTCAGAGTAAAGAAAGGATACCCATCCTGCTCCGGTTTATGCAAAAGTCCGATAAAGAAAACCGGAGATCCCGCCGGACAAATGCCGGCAGAATCTCCGAAAGTTCTGTATTGCGATGATTATGCTTCTTCAATGACAGCATCTTCGACCACACGGTCCTGACGCTCGACATGAATGTTGCGGTAACGTTCCATACCGGTACCGGCGGGAATCAGCTTACCGATAATGACATTTTCCTTCAGACCCATGAGGTGGTCAACCTTACCGCGGATCGCAGCCTCAGTGAGGACCTTGGTGGTCTCCTGGAAGGATGCGGCGGACAGGAAGGATTCCGTCTGCAGAGCAGCCTTGGTAATACCGAGGAGCATATGCGAGCAGACAGCGGGACGGAGGGTCACATCGCCTGCATCGATCGCAGCCTGAACTGCTTCGTTTGCTTCCTCAAAGGTATTGATATCAACAACGGAACCGGAGAGAAGACGGGTATCACCCGGATCTTCGACGCGGACCTGTCTGGTCATCTGGCGGGTAATAACTTCGATATGCTTGTCGTTGATATCGATGGACTGCATACGGTAGACCTTCTGTACTTCGCGTACCAGGTAGTCATACGCTGCATCGATACCGTTGACACGGGTGATATCCTGCGGAGCGAGGTTACCTTCCGTCAGCGCCATACCGCGGGTGACATAGTCGCCCTCGGAGAAGGTGAGCTTCGTGGAGTACGGGATCGCATAGGTGACCTCTGTACCTGCATCATCGGTGATGGTGAGGGTACGGTTGCGCTTGGTATCCTGCAGGCGTGCAATACCGGAGATCTCTGCGATCACAGCGGTCTGCTTGGGCTTGCGTGCTTCAAAGAGTTCTTCGACTCTGGGAAGACCCTGCGTGATGTTGGTACCTGCGATACCGCCGGTGTGGAAGGTTCTCATCGTCAGCTGCGTACCGGGTTCACCGATGGACTGTGCAGCGATGATACCGACCGCCTCACCGATGGAAACCGGCTTGCCGGTTGCAAGGTCAGAGCCGTAGCAGTGGACACAGACACCGTGGCGGGACTTACACTTACGCACAGAGCGCAGATAAACCTGCTCGAGGCCTGCATCGAGGATGGCCTTGACATGCTCGGTTTCGATCATCTCGCCGTTTGCGATGATGAGCTCGCCTGTGTTCGGGTTCACGATATCCTGCATCGTGAAGCGGCCGAGCAGACGGTCCTTCATCGGTTCGATGATATCGCTGCCGTCCATGACGTTGCCGACCCACAGACCTTCGGTCGTGCCGCAGTCTTCTTCGCGGACGATGACTTCCTGCGAAACGTCAACAAGACGTCTGGTCAGATAACCGGAGTCAGCCGTCTTCAGAGCCGTGTCGGACAGGGACTTTCTGGAGCCTCTTGCACCGATAAAGTACTCGAGGATATCCATGCCTTCACGGAAGTTGGACTTGATCGGGATTTCCATCGTCTTACCGGTTGCGGAGAACATAAGACCGCGCATGCCGGCAAGCTGTCTCATCTGTGCCATGGAACCGCGGGCACCGGAGTCGGACATCATCTTGATGGAGTTGTAGCGATCCATCGATGCGTTCAGCTTGTCGGTGACATCCTTGGTGCACTTGTCCCAGACCTCGACGACATTCTTGTAGCGTTCGTTTTCGGACAGCATACCGCGCTGGAACGCACGGTTAATCTTTTCGACCTGTGCTTCCGCTTCTGCGATCAGCGTTGCCTTTTCCGGCGGAACGACGATATCGGAGAATGCGATGGAGAGAGATGCGAGGGTGGAATACTTATAACCCATGGACTTGATATCGTCCAGGACCTGTGCGGTGACAGTTGCATTGTGCGCCTTGATGCAGCGGTCGACGATGTCACCGAGCTGCTTCTTGCCGCAGACGAAGTCGATTTCCATATCGAAATACTTATCGGGGTCGGTTCTGTCAACATAACCGAGGTCCTGCGGAATCGGCTTGTTGAAGATCATGCGGCCGAGGGTCGTGGAAATAACCTTGGATTCCATCTTGCCGTTTCTTTCCTTGAAGACACGGACCTTGATGGCAGCATGCAGACCGAGCTCACCGTTGGTGTAAGCCATCATCGCTTCATTGAAGTCGCGGAATGCGTGACCTTCACCGGGTTCACCGGGTCTGTCAATGGTCAGATAATAAGAACCGAGGACCATGTCCTGAGACGGAACGGCAACGGCACGACCGTCAACAGGCTTCAAAAGGTTATTTGCGGAGAGCATCAGGAAGCGTGCTTCTGCCTGCGCTTCTGCCGACAGCGGAACGTGAACAGGCATCTGGTCACCGTCGAAGTCCGCGTTGAAGGCGGTA
>JAFTLK010000380.1 GCA_017455975.1 Clostridia bacterium
ACGTATTTACTTGTTTTTTATCGAAAACAGAGCACGGTATAAAGAAAAAATGCATTCGTTCACAAATTTTACTTGCAAAATTCATATAACTGCGGTATACTATTAGAATCAACGGAAAAGAAAGGACGGTTTTCCGGAAAATGGAAAATCGATTTGAACCATATGAGAGTACTTGTTCTGAACGGACCGAATCTGAATCTGCTCGGAGAGCGCGAGCCCGGCATCTACGGCTCGACCTCCCTTGACGACATCTGCGCGCATCTGACAGCCGCGGCGGAAGCAATGGGAATCACACTTGCATTTGCACAGTCCAATCACGAGGGTGAGCTGATCGACATTCTGCACGCTGCACGGCTGGAATGCGACGGTGTCATTCTGAATGCCGGTGCATATACGCACTATTCCTATGCCATCCGTGATGCGATCGCCGCCATTAAGATCCCGGTGGTCGAGGTACACCTGTCCAACATCCATGCGCGTGAGGAATTCCGTCATACCTCCGTCATCGCACCCGTCTGCATCGGTCAGATTTCGGGCTTCGGCGCGGACAGCTATGACCTTGCGCTGACGGCGCTTGCCTTCCGCTTCAACCAGCAGACCCCCAGACTTGAAGAATCCAAATAAAAAATCGCAGGTATCACGAAAATTTTTCGGATACCTGTAATTTTTTGCCCGAAAAGGGTAGGTAATGGATGAAGACGATCGATCGGATTTCAGCGTGAGGGAGGTGTTGACATGACTGATCGGGATTCGGATATCACAGAACGGCTTTTGGCACGCGATGAGGACGGCATTGCACGTCTGCGCGGACGGCACGGGCGGCTCGGTATGCAGATTGCGTACAACATCCTGCAAAATGAGGCGGATGCGGAGGAGTGTCTTGCCGATGCGCTGCAGGCGATGTGGGAGCAGATTCCGCCGAACAGTCCCCAGCCGCTGCTGCCGTACTTTCTGCGTATTGTCCGCAACACCGCGCTCAAACGCCGTCGTGCGATGACGGCACGGAAGCGGGACGGCGGTGAGGTACTGTCACCGGAGGATTGGGACACGGTCGCGGAGCTGGAGCTGACCTCCGCGCGCGAGGAAGACAGCGAACGCATCCGTGAGGCGCTGAACGGCTTCCTCGGCGGACTGCGGCGGGAGGACAGGATTCTGTTTGTCCGTCGGTACTGGTTTGAGGACGATCCCGCACGCATTGCCGAGGTGCTCGGCATCACCGAAAATCATGCGCGTGTCAGACTGACCCGATGCAAAAAGAAGCTCCGTGCTTATCTTGAAAAGGAAGGAATTACGATATGAAACAGCAAATATTTACGGACGCTGTGACTGCCATCGATGATCGCTATATCACCGAAGCGGCAGAAGCGGAAGTCATACAAACGAAACACAATATACGCAAGGTGCGCCGGAAATGGACGGCAGTGCCGATTGCCGCGGCGCTGCTTGCAATGGCGATGTTTGTCGTCAATGCGGCGGCACCCGTTGACCTTGGCTTTTATCTGGCGGCGGCGTTCGGTGACAGCTACGAGATGCTCGATGAGATGACCTCGATGCCGGAGCCGGTTGCATACCGTTCGTCCGGCGATGAAATCAAGCTCGAAATGAAGGGGCTTGTCGGAGACCGTCAGGTCGTCGATGTCTTTGTCGATGTGACGGTCGCGGCAGAGTGCGGTGTTCCCGGCGAGAAATACCGTCCG
>JAFTLK010000381.1 GCA_017455975.1 Clostridia bacterium
AAGCACCGCTATCTTGACCTCCGCCGTCCCGATCTGGCACACAACCTGATCGCACGCTCTGAAATTTCCAAGATCGCGCGCGACTACTACGCAGAAAACGGCTTTATCGACATCGAAACGCCGTGCCTCATCAAGCCGTCTCCCGAGGGCGCGCGTGACTACCTCGTTCCGTCCCGTGTCCACAAGGGCTCCTTCTACGCCCTGCCGCAGTCTCCCCAGCTGTACAAGCAGCTGCTGATGTGCGCAGGCTTTGACCGCTACTTCCAGATCGCACGCTGCTTCCGTGACGAAGACCTCCGTGCCGACAGACAGCCCGAATTTACCCAGCTCGATACCGAAATGTCCTTTGCTACGGCAGATGATGTCATGAATATGCACGAGGGCTTCATCAAGTACCTGTTCAAGCGTTACTTTGGCGAAGAGCTCAACTACGAGTTCATCCGTATGCCGTACAGAGAAGCGATGGAACGCTTCGGCTCCGACAAGCCCGATATCCGCTTTGGTTTTGAACTCAAGAACCTCTCCGA
Organism: Clostridia bacterium; assembly: GCA_017455975.1. GTDB lineage: Bacteria > Bacillota > Clostridia > Oscillospirales > CAG-272 > RGIG3925. The sequence continues at coordinate 528 of JAFTLK010000381.1, forward strand.
CGCAGTCAAGGATACCGAATTCAAGGTCTTCCGCGGCGCGATCGATGCAGGCGGTTCTGTCCGCGGTATCAACGTCAAGGGCGGCGCATCCATGACCAGAAAGGAAATCGACGCGCTGACTGAATTTGTCAAGTCCTACCGCGCAAAGGGTCTTGCATGGCTGAAGATCGCTGAAAATGGCGACGTTTCCTCCTCTTACGCAAAGTTCTTAACGGACGCGGAAAACGAAGCAATCAAGTCCGTTCTGGAAGCGGAAAACGGCGACCTTCTGCTCATCGTTGCAGACAAGAACGCCGTTGTCTTCGACGCACTCGGTGCACTCCGCCGTCACTGCGCAAAGAAGATGGGTCTGCTCAACCCGATGGAATTCAAGTTCCTGTGGGTCACAGAGTTCCCGCTGCTTGAGTGGAGCGAGGAAGACAACCGCTTCTACGCAATGCACCATCCCTTCACCTCTCCGATGGATGAGGACCTTGAATACCTCGATTCCGATCCCGGCCGTGTCCGCGCAAAGGCATACGATATCGTCCTCAACGGTACCGAGCTCGGCGGCGGTTCTGTCCGTATCCACGACAGCGAGCTGCAGGCGCACATGTTCGACATTCTCGGCGTTTCCAGAGAGGACGCAGAGGAGAAGTTCGGCTATCTGCTCGAAGCCTTCAAGTACGGTGTTCCGCCGCACGCAGGTCTTGCATTCGGTCTTGACCGTCTCGTTGCGCTCCTGCTCGGACAGGAAGACATCCGTGACGTCATCGCATTCCCGAAGGTTCAGAACGCAAGCGAGCTGATGTCCGGCGCACCCGGCATCGCTGACCCCAAGGGTCTGGAAGAGCTGGCAATTGCGATTGTTGCTGAAAACGAAGAAAACGCATAATTTTTTGGGTATCTCACAAAAATGTGGGATGCCCATTCTTTTTTTGTAAAATATATTGACAGCATCTGTGATTTCCTGTATAATAAAAGTAAGAACAGAGAAACGGAGGACTGCCCATATGAAAAAATGCCTGATTTGGCTTTTGATGCTTCTGACGGTACTGCTTTGTGCGTGTGATGCCGATACGGCAGGGAAGACAACTGACGGCACAAATGCTGTGGAGTGGGACGGCACCTATGTCTATACCTCCCGTGTAGTGTCCATTCCAACTATGCAAAATGAAGATCAATTTGAATATATCGGTGATCAAAGACTTGGTACTGAGCCTCTCTATTGTTATTATTCAGATGTTGTCGGAGATGAAGTTTTTCTCCCATTTTTCGCGTATTATAAGACGCCTCATCCGGAGATTGGTTATAAATACTCCTTTAATCCCGGATTTCTGGTTGTAAATGCGCAAACCAAGGAACTGCGCCGCGAACCGATGGACAACCGACTGGAAGACAGTGAATATATCCTGAATGTTGCCCCATCCATGCTGCTTTCTCATACAAACAGCGACGGTGAGGAAGAAATCGGTGCGGTTATGATGTTTAACGATTTGTATGGTATGGCCTTGAACGGAAATGGGGATCGGCTGATGCTGTATGTAAATTCCCGCCGTGCTTTGCGTGAGGATTATGACCCGTTTGCATATTATATTACGACAAAACCGGACGGAACGGAAGCCAAGGTATATGAAAATCCGTATGAATCCGAATCAGAACTGACACTTACTGTATACAAAGCCGACGGAACACTGCAATATGAGATCTCTGTGACTGAATACCTCAATGATGATGAATGGGAGTGGTATGTTTACAAAGATCATTCCTGCGTCATTACCGATGACGGTACTGTCTGTCTGCGGCTGAATAAGAATCTCCTGTTCTTTGATGCAGAGGGTAAATGTTTTGCACAGCAGGAGCTGACTGTCGAGGATACATGGGTCAGTCAGGTTACACTGCACAGAGCACCGGATGATGTGATTTATCTGAAACTTGGGGATAAATTAAACTATACCTGGAAATACTGTACCGTCGATATGAAAACGGGTACGATCGGAGAATTACGGGATGCACCGACAACCAGTATCTCGGAAGATGTATATTTCGGTGCTGACGGCGTTCTTTATACCTCGGATGATATCAACTTTTACAAGCATGACGCACAGGGAAGTAAAGAAGTACTCTTTGACTGGATGTCGGTCGGTATTATCGGAGCAAATATTCAGAATGTGCATATCCGCGGAGATAATTTCACGGTGCTTGCGCGTGATATGTATAAAAACATACCGGAACTGATATTCATCGATTATGTCCGTTCCGACACCGTCAAACCCAAAACCGGAATTGTGATTGCGGCAGGCAATTATGTCGACGGTTCGTTGAAAGCATTGCAGACTGCCGTGAACATCTTCAACCGTCAAAGCGAGGACTACACCGTCACCGTCGACTACTATGACCTCCAAGGCTCCGGCATTATCTCCGCCAACCAGCAAATCGCCAACGACATGGCAAACGGCAAGCAGATTGACCTGATCGTGTTCCACGAAGACATCACCATGGAATACTTTGACAACCTCGGAATTCTCGGCGACTGGTATCCGTTGATGGATGCGGATGACGTTTACACCCGCGATGCGTTTCTGCCGTGCATCCGTGCCGCCTACGAAACGCCCGACGGCAGACTGCCCGTGCTTACCACCGACTTTTCACTGACAACGCTGGTCGGTTCGACGGAGTTGATCGGGGAACGCGAGCATTGGACGTATCAAGAATGTCTTGACTATGTGAACAGCCTTGACTGGGATGAAATTCTGTTGCAGATTGAACGTCCCGATGGCAGCACCGAGCCGGATGCGATGCTCGTTCTGCGCAGCTTTCTGCCGATGGTGCTCGATGACTACATCGACGAGGCAACCGGTACGTGTTCCATTGATTCCGAGAGCTTTGTCGAGTTTCTGAATCTCTGCGCGGCGGTTATCATCGATCATGAGGTGGCGGCGTATAAGGCAGACGATCTTCACATCGAGCAGCGGCTCTATGAGGGAATGAGCTTTATCGGCGAGTACCGCAGCGGAAATACACGGCTTTACAGCAATGGATCGAATGTAAACTACGGCAAAGGTTCGATTGGGCATCCGGCAGCGGTGTTGAATCTGCTCGTCAATTTCTACAAAGACCACGAATCGCTGTCGTTCATCGGTTATCCGATGCCATCGGAAAACAGCGGC
>JAFTLK010000382.1 GCA_017455975.1 Clostridia bacterium
GTCTTCGCGGTACCAAAAATATGTATGTGAACCTGGACCGTCTCGCCGATTACGATCTTCCTTCTCCGTATGATATGGTCAAAGACGGAACATGGACGCTCGACAAGGTCATTTCGATGACCAAGGATATCTACGAAGATGTCAATGGCGACCAGGTACGCGACCGTGATGACTTTTTCGGTTTTGCTTTCACCGGTCTGTTTTATGGCTGGCTTGAGAATTTCGGCATTGAGGCGTATGTACCGACGGCCGACGGCACCGCTCTGGAGCTTGCTGTCAACACGCCGCGTACGGCCGAGTTGACCGATACCGTCAAGAGCTGGCTGGTTACAAGTGATTATCTTGGCGTATGGTATCAGAAAAGCCATCCGAGTCTGTATGACAAGGCAGCATATTCTGTCATGTTCGCTGACGGAAACTGTCTGTTTACCTACGGTTCTCTGTATGTTCTGATCGACTGTCTGACAAATTCCGATGTCAAATACGGAATCCTGCCGATGCCGAAAATGGACGAACAGCAGGAGGACTATTACGGAGTCTGTTACGATTCTCCGATGTTCATGCCGATTACCGTTAGTGATCCCGACCGCACTGCCGTGATCCTTGAAGCTATGAGTGCAGAGGGATACAAAACGATTATGCCGGCGTATAAAGAAGTAACGCTGAAGGACCGTTATGCAACCGATGTCGAATCATCGGAAATGCTCGATATCATTTTCTCTAACCGTGTCCTGTCCCGTTCCTATATTTACGGCCGCGGCAGCGGTCTGCAAATGCTCCTCAACAACGTGGTTCCGTCTGAAACACTGGAATTTGCATCCTTCTACGAAAAGAACGAATCCGCTGAATTGAAACAGCTGGAAAAGATCAACGAATTTTTCAAAGACGCAGACTGATAACACAAACGAAAAAACATGCTCGCGTGAACCGTTTTCGGTTATAACGCGAGCATGTTGATTTTTCAAAAATACTTATGCAAAATTTCGCCAGATGAAAAGCCGGAATCTTTGCAGAATTGTCTTGTCATCGTGTATGAACACTTCGGGGCGCAATGCATCTGCCGATCCCGTATCATCTCAAAACTGCATATGGCGCACGTCATCGGACACCGGGTGTTCGGCTTTGACGATAGATTCATCCTCTCTTGTCGGAGCCATTCCCAGAATCTGTTCCACGTTCGCACGGTGGATCGCCAGCGCCCGCATCTCATCACGTGCCTCGCGGTATTCCGCATACGCCGCTTTTTTCTCCGCGAGCAGCTCGGCATATTCTGCCTGCAGTACTTTCACGGTCGGCAGCTTCTTCAGTCCCAGTGCATCAAACGCATGCTTCGCCGCCCGGTGCAGTAAGATATCCCCCTCATGTTCACAAAGATAGTCCTTTGCGTACCCGGCCTTTCGGTAACCGGCATATACCTCGCGTGTTTTGGCATAGTTGATGATATGCGTTTTCAAAACAGCAAGCTCCGCCATGCGTTTTTCCGCCGACTTGATCCGCTCGGACAGAGCAGAGTAATGCGCGGACGCATCGGCGGATTTCTGCTTCAGATCGACATAGTTGAGCAGCCCATGCTCGCGCAGATAGTTGACCGTCTGCGCCATCTGCTTGAGGTTGTGCACCTTTGCCCACCGCGCATAACCTGCGCCCTTGCCCTCACGGAGCTTCGCTTCAATGTCAATGAGCAGCGAATCCTTCCTGGGAGCCGGGGCGTTTTTGCGTTTCCTCGGCGTATGCTGCTTTTCACCGGACAGAACCGCGCGGATGTCGTCCTCCGTGTAGCCGTCTCCGAGCGACCGCAGACGCACCGCTTTTTTGAAATCCGGATGGGTGAGTGCGATCCGGTTTCCTCGCTTTACGGAAAATCCGGATTTTTCGAGAAGATCCAGAAACGCCGCAAAATCCGCAGGCTTCTGCGCCAGAATGTCGTCGATGGCTTTGCGGACAAGATCCCGGTTTGACGGTTTTGCATTTTCCCCAAGCCACCTGTCGTATGTACTGTGGGTGTACCGCCTCGGTTGTTCGATGATCGACAGCCCGTGTTCCAGACAAATGATGTCGCTGAGCCGTGCGACCGCTCTGCCGGAACCGAGAAAATCGCGGAACTTCCGGCGGCAGTCAAGCGACGTGGAATTGAAAATGATGTGCGAATGGATGTGGTTTTTGTCCACATGGGTGCAGACAAGAAAGGCGTGTTTGCCTTTCAGAAACCGCTCGGCCAGCTCATACCCGATCCGGTTGGCTTCTTCCGGCGTGACCTCGCCCGGCTTGAAGGATTGTCGGATCTGATACGCGATCACATCATGATTCTGTTCGCGTCCGGTGATGGCTTTATACTGCCGCTTGGCAAAAAGAAACTCCGCATCGGCGGTGTGCGGGTCACACTCGTATGCGGAGATCAGTTCGTGCTCTTTGGTTTTGTCGGGGTTCATCGCGTAGTCGGTGCGCGCGGTCAGGCACTGCGCGATGGTCTTGCCTTTGTTTTGGTGCATGGCAATGATGCGTGTTGCGGCGATTTTGCTTCACCTCACTGTATGGAATTTTTTCAATACACGACCTCCCGCACCCATTCTCCTGCCGCACCGAGCAGACATACCAGCTTTACGGCAAGCATCGGCAGACCGTAGGGGCTGACAAGCCATCCGATCAGCATGACCGCAAGCCCCTGCAGGTTGCCGTCAAAGATCAGCGCATATCCGCCGAGTAGGAACAGGACCGTACCTGCAAGGGAGAAGATCCACTCGGACAGACACAGAACACCGGAGCAGACCAGGAAC
>JAFTLK010000383.1 GCA_017455975.1 Clostridia bacterium
CGAAACGGCCGCATCGGCATGATTTTGGGCATCGCGCTGGCGCTGTTCGGACGCTTCTGCTCGCATCTGGTCTCCGGTACGCTGATTTTTGATATCTGGATGCCGGACGGCTGGGGCAATCCGTTCGTTTACTCCGTCGCATACAACGGCGCGTATATGCTCCCCGAGCTTGTCTTTACGGTTGCCGCTGTCATGATCCTGACCAAGACCCCGGCATTCCGGCGGGTACTGGAACAGAAATAATCGTTTTTCTATCCTGTGCATCTTTCACAAAAGGTGCACAGGATTTTTGTATATACTGGAAAAATTGTGACGACAGAATGTTTATTTACACCAATATGTTGTTTTGGGGAATATTATATGATATAATATAACCAATAAAGAAACACAAAGAATTTCGCAGAAAATGGCATATGTCCTAATTGCGGCTACGATTCCAACAACGAATGAGAAAGGAGCGTCTTTCCATGAAACGGTTTATTCTCTATCTTTTGATGACAGGTATGCTTCTGCCGTTTCTGTTCGGATGTGATACGGAGCATCCGACATATACCAAGCATCTGCCCGCAAAAACGGAAGACATTTCATGGGAAGACCGTATGACGGAGGATGCGATTACCGTATCCTCCGTTCTCTCGTATTCCAGAGAGGAGATCGACCTGCCCGCCGGAATACAAACAAGGCAGCTTCTGAAATATACCTATACAACTGCAGACGGTATCTATATACCGGTTAAAAAACAGACCGGAGGGCAATATCATTACCGAACCACGATTTACCACTATGATATGGAGGGGAACCCAGTTTGGGAGATTGAGATTCCGTGTGAGACCGAAACAGCGGAGCTGTTCCATGTTCTTTCCGATGATCGGATTCTTCTTTTGAAAACCAAAGATGTGGCTGATTTTTCCAAAGTGACACTGCAGCTGATTGACAATAGCGGAACTGTGCTGTTTGAATCTCCGGAATTTTCATTCAGCAATGCCGTGCAGACATATCTCGACAACTTCGCTCACGGTATGCATGTCACAGAGGCAGAGGACGGTACCGTGCAGATTCTCGTCAATGCTATAGACCGCGTATATTATTTTGACGAATCGCTTGCGCTGCTGTCCGAGATCGCACTTCCTGCTGAATGCGCGGGAATTACCCCACTGTCCGACGGCGTGTATATGATCGGCTCACAAATGCCGTCCGTATGTAAGGTCGATCTGAATAACGGAACAGCAGAGCTTACGGATGTACCGGTGCTTCCGGAGATGAAATACCACAGCACGTTTCACTGCGGCGGTGACGGAAAACTTTACTGCGCATATGAGGACGCAATTTATCTCTGTCAGCAAGATGATAGCGGTGGAGATACCATGCACCGATTGATGAATTGGTATCAGGGTGCATGTGACGGACAGGGCTATTTCTGGATCGTCAATGAGAATTGCCTGTTTTATGTTCCTATGTCAAGTATGGGATATAAATCAACCATGTATATTCTGAATCCCGGCAGCAGTCCTGATCTGCAGAACCGCAGGGTTATCACCTTGGTCATGGTCATCAAGGATGACTGGCTTCTCGATACTGTGTCTCTGTTCAATGAAATGAACGACGACTATTATATTCTGTGTGTCGATATGACGCAGATTGTTGACGGCGATGCTCCGATTGATCGTTTCGATTCCTATTTGCTTGACGGAAACAAACCGGACCTGGTATATTTGCATCTGTTTTACCGTCAGTATTCGAATAAGAATTTATTGCTTGATCTGTCAGCTGACTATGGTGACCGCTTGATCCGACCACTTCGGAACTCATATACCGAAGGGAACGGAGCCATGTACGCGCTTCCTTTATCCGCCAAGGCAACTTTATATGCCTGTAAATCGTCTCTGCTTGACGGTCCGCTGACCTGGGATGATATGTATGATCTCGGAGATGAACTGAAAGCATCCGAGCCCGAAGATCATATGGCACTGACAACGGTCGATTTTGAAATCGGCAATATATACAATATGATCCAACCGTATGTGGATTATGAGACAAAGACCTCCTCATTCCATTGTGATGAATTTCACAGGCAGGTGCGTTTCAAAGAGGAAATGATGGATCGATATGTGGTCAAGGAGTACGGAACGTTCGGTAATAATGGATTTGACACCGGTGGACGTTATGGCGTGATCGATAATATCGAAATTATTTCCGCATTGGAGGACGGCCGTGTGAAACTGGCATACTTTCCGTTCATATCGCTGGAAGGATATGCTTCACTCAAATTGTTTTTCGGAGATACACAGTTTTCACTGTGCGGTTATCCGTCTGATGACAGCCACTGTTATAATGTAAATATGAGTTCTACCGGCTCTTTGGCTGTATTTTCGGATTCAACGAATTTAGGCGGCTGCAAAGAGTTCCTTGATTTCCTTTTGTCTGACGATATGCAGACATCGGAATTGCTGACACAGCAGGCGCTTCCCGTGACAAGAACCGCATTGGAAAAGGCAATTGATCAAAACAGATATTATTATTACAATAAACAACCTGTAGAAATCGGTAAATCGATAGGGACAGGGGGTGTCTGGCTGCTCGATGCGCAGGCAGTAAGTGCTCAGCCTGATCCGTCAAAGTCATCAATATATGAAACTGTTGAGATTACAGATGAGGACAAGGAACGCATTCTGTCATTCTTTGATAACAGCAAGTCATATTACAATCCGGATGAGGTTATCAATAAAATCCTCAATGAAGAGCTCTCTGTCTACCGCGCAGGAGCCCGTACACTTGAAGAAACCACGAAGATCATCGATTCCCGTGTCTGGATCTACTTAAATGAATGATCCCGCATCAATTCCAGTCAAAACCAAAGGACTGCGCCGCAAAACGCAGTCCTTTTTTATCCTCCCATCTGCTCCCTCAAAAATGCAAATATCTTCTTCTCCGTCCTCGATATTTTCACCTGCGATAAGCCGAGAATCGCGGCGGTCTGCTGTTGAGACAGCGACTTTTCGTAGCGCAGACGCAGAATCATCCTGTCGCGCTCGGACAGTTTTTCGACGGCGGCGTGGAGGGTCAGACGGTCGGTCAGACGCTCAATGGCGTCGTCCTCGTCGGCAAGCACGGTTTCCAGCGTGAACACATCCTCTCCGTCACCGCCGGCAAGCGGCTCCGACAACGACGCAACAGGACCTGCCGCATCGAGCAGGAATACAAGCTGCTCCTCCGGCTCACCGCATGCCGCGGAAAGCTCGCCGACCGTCGGTTCCCTGCCCTCGCGGCGCAGAAACGCTTCCTTTGCCTGCAGAACGAGATATCCACGCCGCTTGATGTCGCGCGAGACCTTGACCATGCCGTCGTCGCGCAGACAGCGGCGGATCTCCCCGACGATCAACGGAACGGCGTAGGTCGAAAATGTTGTTTCGTAGGAAAAATCGAAGCTGCGGATTGCTTTGATCATGCCGATGGTGCCGATCTGACAGAGATCCTCCATTTCAATGCCGCTGTGCATACGGATACGCTCGCGGTAACGCTGTGCAACAGCGCGGACAAGACCGATATTCCGATCCACCAGCAGCTCCAGTGCAGCAGCCTTTTCCTGCGCATCCTGCGCGGTATGATACTGCCGCAGGAGCGTCAGATTGTCCTCGCACCGGGCAGCGTCAGCCGCAGCACCAATGCTCACGCAATGTCCTCCTGTCCTCCGGTCGGATCTCCGTCATGGGCGGCTTCCGCACACGGCGCCTCGTCAGCCGCTGTGGACGAAGCAATATCCGCCTCAGCTGCCTGCGATGTCGGCGGTGCGAATTTTTTCCGCAGCTCGACGGTCGTCCCCCTGCCGTGTGCACTCTTGACGCGAACGCTGTCCATGAAGCTCTGCATGATCGCAAAACCCATCCCGGAGCGCTCACCGGTTTCGTCGGTCGTATAGAGCGGCTCCATGGCGCGGCGGATATCGGGAATCCCGCAGCCGCGGTCACGGATGATGATCTTGACGGAGCGATCGTCATACAGCGTGGTCAGGATGTAAACGGTATGCTTTGTGCGGTCGAAGCGGTCGCCGTCGGATGCCTCTGCGGTCGGCGCACCTGTCGGTATACCGCGATATGCATGCACGACCGCATTGGTGACGGCTTCGGAGATCGCACAGCGCACGTCGGCCAGCTCCTCCACGGTGACATCCAGCTGCGCGATCATGGCGCAGATCATCGCGCGCGACAGTCGTTCGTTCTCGGAAATCGCGCGGAACTCCGTTTTCATTTGGTTGATGATGTGTTTTCGTATCGATTTCGGCATTGTGTTTTTCTGTTCTTCCTTTCTGTTTTTTTGAGAGTATGAATATTGAAGCGATTGACAGATGCGGCGATGTTTGCACGTATCAAAACCTTCTCCCGGGAGAAGGTTTTTGTTGTGTGCTCCGACACCGCCTGCCATCATCCCACGTCACCCATTCATTTCCTTTCCTTTACCCCGATATACCTTTTCGATGGCGAGCTTTTTGTCCATGCCGGACAGTTCCAGAATGCGCATGACACGCGGCGGCGGGTCGAGCAGCCGGAACGCGCAGCCGAGCGTGCGGCACAGCTCATACCGCCCCATAAAAAATCCGAGCCCCGCCGAATCCATAAAGTCCACACCGTCCAGCCGCAAAAGCACAAGCTTCGGCCGATAATAATAAATTTCCCGGTCGACATTCTGCCGCAGCGCGGCCGCCCCGTGATGATCGATGTCACCCGTGACGGTCAGCGTCAGAACCCCGGCCTCATATTCCGTCGTCACACATCCAGTGCGCGAACGCTCCTCACCGATTGTCTGCATATGCAAATCCCTCCTGTTTTTTCTGTCAACAGTATACCATATTTCGCACGCGAAAACGGGCGGAATATGGGAGGGCGAAAAATTTTCATAAAAAAAGACCGCTGTCCCCGTGGCACAGAATTGTGTGCGGGGACAGCGGATTTTTTGGGGAAAAACAGAAAGAGCAGCCCGAGGGCTGCTCTTTCTCGGAATGAGAATCGAGTAACTGAATTACTTCAGAACGATGATCATCTGACCTGCAACAACGTAGATATCACCAGTGACATCGTGGGTCGTACCGGTCATGAGGGTCTTGTTGACATCAGCCTTGGAAACGTTGCCGTCGCCATCGAGGACACCTGCGTTGTAGATGGTGATCTTGTCCAGACCGTAGTCGAGAACGTCACCTTCCTGAGCGTAGGTAGTAACCTTGGTTGCGGAGTCGTAGGAAGCAACAACAGGCTGTGCCTTGACAACACCGATGAGGCCGCCGTTTGCGTAAACGACTTCGACATCATAGTTGCCGATCCACTTGCCGGTGGTATTTTCAACAACTGCGCCATCCTTAACGATGTAGTAGTTACCCTTGGTAACAGCACCGGTATGGGTGATGGTAACCTTTTCACCGGACATCAGGTCGATTGCATTGTAAACGAAGTTGTCGAAGGTTGCTTCAACGATTGCGTCGTCTGCAATGTAAACGATGGACTGACCGTCTGCAAGAGTCTTGCTCTTGGTGATGGTGGTGGTTGCGGTGTGACCTGCTTCGACGTACAGGAAGGAAACCTTGTTATCCTTAGCTTCGTATCTGTAATCGACAGATGCTCTGACTGCGAAGTCGGACATCTTGTTGTAGGTAACCTTGTTGTATGCGTTAGCCTTAGCGTCTGCATCAACAACTTCTGCGAGGATGACTGCGCCGTCTGCGAAGTACATGGAAGCAACATCGCCGATGTAGACATAGCCGCCCTTGACCTCAAACTTAGCTGCAGAACCTGCAGTGCCGTTTTCGGAGATCAGACCCTTGATAGAGTTGATATAGTTACCGTCAGCAGTATCTCTGATGGAAACGATTGCGCCTTCAACGAGGTTGAAGTTTTCCTTGAAGGTGTCGCCGTCGTAGTAACCGACTGCAACAGTGGTGTTGTATTCCTTATCGTCAGCATCCTTTGCGGTGTACTGCTTAGCAGTTCTTGCAACGAGCTTGCCGTCGTTGATACCGTCAATGGTGATGGTGATATCAGCGAAGTTAGCGGACTTGTTGTAACCGGTGATGACAGCCTTGCCATCGGTAACAACTGCGGAGTTGACAACGACTTCGATGTCGGAGTAGGAAGCGGAAGCGAACTTAACGTACTTGCCGCCGATGGTGTAAACAGAAACGTTCTGGTTCAGAGCCCAGTTTTCGATTGCCTGCTTGTTAGCAACAAATTCGTAGTTGGTACCGTCGATCTTGACGTACTTTGCAGCAACAGCGGTGAGCTTACCGGAAACAGTCTTTGCAACTTCGAGAACGTCGACATCCCACTTGGAGGTGTCAGCATTCCACTTAACGTTGACGAGAACGGGAGTTTCTTCGTCCGGAACAGCTTCGCCGGTGTAGTTGATTGCCTTTTCATTGTCAGCAATCTTGTTGGTCCATGCGGAACCGTCGATGTACTTGATGGTGTCGAAGGTGACGCCGTCAGAGTTCTTGTCTGCGGTTGCATAGTCAACGGTTGCGATTGCATATTCGTCAACAACGAGGCGATCGAAATCACCGTCGGAGTCGTCGTCATAAGCAACTGCGGAGTAGTAGGTGGGAAGAGCGGTCTTTGCGGGGATGATCGTGCCGTCAACAGTGATGACAATACCCTTGGTGGAAACAGTGGAGCCGATGACATTCTTGTCGTCTTCATCTTCGCCGTTTACAACATAGGAAACACCGTCGATGGTGACCTTTTCGGTCAGGTTGCCGTCCTTATCCTTGACGTTTGCAATCTTGCCGTCTGCATAGGTGTAAGCAGCAGCGTTGGAGTCGAGAGCGACACCGTAGATAACATTTGCGTCAGCGGAGTAGGTAACAGTAACGATAGCACCCTTGAGTGCTTCTGCAGTGCCTTCGATGCCTGCAGCAGCCATAGCAGCGTTGAACGCTTCGAGGCCGATGACAGAACCGTCGCTCAGAGTAACCTTGCCGTCAGCAACGGAGACAACCTTTGCGGAAGCCTTTTCAAGACCGAAGCCGTCAGCGATCTTCTCGACCTTGTTGAGCATGTTGTACGCGATCTGCGCGAACATTGCTCTGGTGCAGGAAGCGGTGTAGTCGAAAACAGTAACATTCGCGGTCAGGTCGATGCCCTTAGCGTTGTCGCCGTTTGCAACTGCGATCCAGTTGGTTGCCCAGAAAGCGGGCTTTGCGATTTCGTCAAGCTTTGCAACGTCTGCGCGCAGACCAGCAGCCTTGACTGCGATAACGATTGCTTCTGCAACGGAAAGAGTAGCGTCGGGAGCGAACTTGCCGCCGCCGATACCGTCCATGATACCGTGCTGGGAAGCATAGTTAATGTACGCGTTGCCCCAGTGAGCGGGATCAACGTCGGTGAAAGAGCTTGTGCTGGACTTCCATTCGATCTTCTGGCCGGCAGCACCGGTAGAAAGCATCGCAGCGATCTTCGCAGCAGCAGCTCTGGTCAGCGTGTCGTTCGGCATGAAGTTGGTGCCGTCGCCTGCGATAACCTGCAGAGCGGACAGAACTTCAACAGCTTCTGCATAACCGGTTGCATCGATCGCAGCCTGGTCAGCATAAGCAGCAGAAACGCTGACTGCACATGCGCTTACCATAAGCATAGCAAGCACGAGTGCGAGAAACTTCTTGAAATTTCTCATGTTTGGATTCCTCCTGTAAAATTTTTTGTTCAGAAAACAGCGCGCCAAAAACAGACACTCTGTCCTCTGCGGTTATTATGATACAGTAAGAACCGAACAGGAAAAAGTGCTGATTTCAGCGCGCTTTTCGATTTTGTGTTATCATTTTGTTATCAATGCAAGGTTGGATTTGAGTTCTTCGATCGTCTTATGTGTGTAGACACGCTCGCCGGTGCCCTGCGAAACGTGTCCCATCATGCGGTCGATGCAGACCTTGTTGGCTCCCGCGGAATCGAGCATGGAACGGAAAGTATGCCGGCATTCGTGCGGTGTGTGCGACATTGACAGCGTTTCCATCAGACTGTTCCAGAAGCGGCGGTACTGCGTCTGGCTCAGCTTCTTTCCGTTGTATTCAAAGAGCCATCCGCTTTCACTTGCGGCATAACGGTCGGCAACAATCCGGCGGATCTGCGGATGAATCGGCACGATGCGGTTTCGTCCGGCATCGGTCTTCGTCCCGCCTGTCATTGTCCCAAGCCGCAGATCGATATTATCCGTGCGGAGATCGAGCATTTCGGAAATGCGGAAGCCGCTATATAATAGGAAGAGAAGCGAATCGGCCCACGGCAGGTTTGCATGGCGGTGAATGCGAGCAAGCTCATCCTCCGAAAAGACCGTTCTCCGCGTCATCGGGGTCGGAGCGACGGTCAGCAGCTCCGAGGCTGCACGGTCAATGATGTCCAGCTCTCTTGCAAAGCGGTCAAGATGCCGGAACAGATTGCGGATGGCGCCCTGTGTTGCGTAGCTTCTGCCGCAGCCGTCGATGCAGGCCTGCATGTGAAAGGGTTTGATCTGCCGGTAACAGAGCCGCTGCAGAGCCGCGCAGTGCCCAAATGCCGCCTGCATGGCATACCGTGTAGAGGCGCTGAATCGGTCTGCGCGCATCTTCACCCACATTGCATAGAGTTCGGCGAAGGTCATCTGACCCATATCAAGGTTCCATGGGCATCGGTTGTATTTTGCAAGCAGGATCATTCCCTCCTCGCGCGTGGCGGCATAGCCGATGATCTTCTGTTTTCCCGACATGCCTTCTTTGATGATATACGGCCGCCGTCTGTTGCCGGACAGCTTCGTGACGGTTCCGTATCCGTTCGGATTTTTCATGGTGCTTATGTTTCCTTTCGTATATGGCGTTTGTTGTATGTAAAAATAAAACTATCAACAAATATTGACGCTTGTACAACTGGAAATGTTCCATGATTTTTTGAATTTAATAATGTTTTTACAATTCATTAATAAAGTCGGCGTGTTACTGATTTGTTACTGATTGCGGCATTTAGGGATGCAGAAATAGCCGTATATGCCGCAAATACCGTCCGAAAAACCGCGATTTTTCCATTCTGGGGCCATTTGGGCGGTTGAACGATGCTTTTTTGTACGGGAATCGGCCGAAAACCTGTTACAATTCCCGCCGAAATGTTACAGAGCTGTTACAGTTAAAAGAAATCTCTTGCAAAATATCCGATTTTATTGTATCATAAATACGCGGAAAACACAAGCCATACTTGTTGCTTTTCCCAACAAAATTTAATACAGGAGGAATCCAAACATGAGAAATTTCAAGAAGTTTCTCGCACTCGTGCTTGCTATGCTTATGGTAAGCGCATGTGCAGTCAGCGTTTCTGCTTATCAGTTTGCAGATCAGGATGCGATTGTCGCAGCTGATGTCAACGATGCAGTCAACGCGCTGGCAGACCTCGGCGTCATCAAGGGTCGTGAAGATGGCAAGTTCTATCCGAACGACACGCTGACCCGTGAAGAAGCTTGCGTTATTTTCGCAAAGCTGAGAGCTGGTTCCGAAGGCCAGAAGTATGAATGGCTCGAAGAAACCACTGTTTTCCCGGATGTCACCGCAAAGTGGAGCTTTGCATACATCAACTACGCATTCCGTAACGGTTTCATGACCGGTGACGGAACCAACTTCAACCCGAAGGGTGTTCTCACCATCGAACAGGCTCTCTGTGCAGCTGTTAAGGCTTACAAGGGCAACGGTACTGCTGAAGATCCGTCCGGTATCGCCAGATACGCAAAGCGCGTTGAGGCAGTCGGCGAACATGCTTACTGGGCAGGCCACTACACCGATATCGCAGTTGAACTCGGTCTGACCGAAAATGTTCCGTTCAACTACACCGCTCCGTGTACCAGAGGTACTATGGCGCAGATCGCTTACAACCTTTCCAAGGTTGACATCAGCATCGGCAAGGGCTTCGGTCTGAGCGACCTCAACGGTACTCTGACAGAAGTTGCAGCAGATACCGCTACCATCGGCGGTCTGAAGGTCGTTCGTTCCGTTCTTGAAGCAGCACTTGCTGATAACGGCTTTGACGGCACTCTCACCGATTACATCGGTGCTGAATTTACTGTTAAGTACGATGCTGAAGACGGCACTGTTTACAGCGCAGCTCTGAAGTCCAGCATGTTGGTCTTCGATTTTACCGATGTCATTCTTTCCATCAACCAGAAGGATAACAAGAACCTCAACACTCTGACTCTCGCAGGCACAACTTACTGTGCAAAGAATGTCGGTACCAACGAAGGCTCCGGTCTCATCGGTGGTGCTGGTAAGTATCCTGTAATCGATGTAACTTATACTGCATCTGACCTCACTGGTGATGTTAATGCAGAAATTGCATCTGATGACGGTTCTATCCTCAAGAATCTCCCCGAATACTACAAGGCATTTGCATATGACGATGACTTTGACGGTAAGTATGATCGTCTGCTCGTCAAGGAATATACCATCGCTACCATCAAGGCTAACACCAAGGATGCGAAGGATGGCGTAGCATTTGATACTGTTACGTTCTTTAAGGGTGTAACTTTCACCAACTACGAAAAGCATGACAACAAGGCAAAGATGGAATATGTCGGCAATCCCACGATTGACGCTTATACTCCTAACCTTATCAACCTTTCTTACAACACAGGTACCAACACTTATGTTGTTGATACTCTCGAAGTTGCAGCAAAGAAGACCGGTCTGGTTTCCGGTATCGTTACCGGCAAGTCCATCAAGATCGGCGGCGAAACCATTGCTTTCACCGGTGAATTTGTTGCTCCTGCTTCTACTACTCTGAACCAGAACGTTACTATATTCACCATTGCTGGCAAGTATGTTCAGGTTGCGTCTACTGATACCAGCGTCATTAAGACTCTGCTTGTTGAATCTGTCAAGATCAATGAAGATGGCAACGCAGTTGTTACTGGTTACAATGTAGATACTCGTTTCGCTAAGGAAGAAGTCACTGTTGTCGGTCTCGCAGGCTCCAAGCTCGTTAGCTATGGTGCATTCCGCGGCGAAATCGAAAATGCAGATGGTTCTAAGACCGCTGACAAGATTTACCTCGCTACTAAGAAGGATGCAGAAGAAGCAAAGAGATCCTACATCGAAGACGGTAAGTACTATAGCTTCACCATTACCGATAAGGGTGCATATCTCACTGCTACTGCTATTGCAGATATCAATGACCTCTTCGAAGCAAATGATGCTTCGTATGTCAACCTTTCTGTTGGCGCGTACGTTAAGTATGGTGCAACTCCTGCTGCTAAGTACAATGTTGATGCTCCTGCTGTTGTTAAGATCATTGAAGATGCAGAAGCTGGCAAGAAGGATGTCTACAATGCAGTTAAGTACTCTGTCTCTGAATCCCTCTCTGCTCTTGAAGAAGTAAACGCTGCATTCTTCAAAGACTATAAGACTGTTGCAGGTGCAACCGATAAGGTTAAGGTTGTTGTTATCAGCGCAGCTTCTATCGATGGCAAGACCATCATTACTACTCCTTTCGCAGAAGGCGAAACTCTCGTTCAGGTTATTGCAGAAGCTCATGAGGTTGGCTTCGACGCTGATACCTACAAGGCAGTTGACCTGATCAACGGTAAGGTTGTCAATGTTACCGGTGTTGATGCAGAAGTTGGTAACTACTATGTTGCTAATGCAAACCTCGAACTCGGTGCAAATGTCGATGGTAAGTGGGTATTCGATACCAAGGAAACTGACATTTCTAAGATCACTGTTGCATACGGCGACAGCATTCTTCCCACTGTTACTGCATATACCACTCAGCTTGTTAAGGGCGTACAGGAAGCAGATTCTAAATACAAACCTGATACTGTTCAGGATGAAGGCAAACCGAAGGAATTCAGCACTGTCAACCAGATTAAGATCTTCGCAGGTGATGGTGCAGAGAATGTCATCACTCTGAAGGACGAAGCTCCTGTCATGGTTAAGGTTGATGATTTCGTTGCTCGTGATCTTGCTGTTAAGTATTCTGCAGATCCCGCTTACACTTATGAAGCAGATGACGGTGTACATTCTGTCTACTTTGAAGCAGTTGATACGTTCGTTGTCGGTGATTCCATGATTATCGTTATCGATATCAACGATGTTGCTCCCGAAGTTGAAGAAGAAGAAACCCCCGCTGAATAATTCAATTTCATATTGAATCCCAAGAAAGAGCAACTTCGGTTGCTCTTTCTTTTTGCCTTCTCTCCCCCACAAAAAAACGCTGTCCAACCGAACAGCGTTTTTTCTTATTCCCTTTTGTTATTCCGTCCTCGCCTTCACCGGTGCATCCCACGTAAATGCGGGCATGGGTTTGAGCTTAAACAGATTGCCGAAATGTCTGCGGTCGATCTTTTCCTTGATCTCCGGATCGTCGCACACACCCTCGCGGATGTAGCGGTCGAGCGTGGCATAGGTAAAGCCGAGGTTGTCCTCGTCGGTTTTACCGCACAGACCGTCGATCGGTACCTTCTCGACGAGCACCTCGGGAACATTGCATTCCCGCATGACCGCCTTGACCTCCTGCACCGTCAGATGCGACAGGGGCGAGAAGTCGCCTGCGGCATCGCCGTACTTGGTCGAATAGCCGACCCAGTCCTCGGAGAGATTGCAGGTGTTGGCGACACGTCCGTTGTGCGACTGTGCGAACAGATACAGCGTCGTCATGCGCAGACGGGGACCGAGGTTCATCTGTGACTGTGCGGACATCTCCCCGCCCGCCACGGCCTCGTACGTCGCCGCCATGGCCTTGTAAGCGTCCTTGATGTTGAACACAAAGTGGCGGATGCCCAGATGACGTACCAGCAGCTCGGACATATCGATGTCGAACTGCTCGCCGTTGGGCATCAGAATGCCGATGACGCGGTCAGCACCGAGCGCCTCGACACACAGTGCCGCAACCGCCGAGGAATCCTTGCCGCCGGAAATGCCGACGATGGCATTGCATCCGGCACCGTTTTTCTCAAACCAGTCGCGGATCCACGCGACAATGTCATTTTTCAGTTGTTTTGCGTCGAAGTTCATAGTCATATTCCTTTCTGCCGTATAACGGCGACAGGATAACAGTTGGAGTATACGGTAAGGGTTCGCACTTGAGCCTTCCCTAGTGAGGGAAGGTGGATTTCGGTGAAAACGCGGATGCGTTTTTATCGAAAGACGGATGAGTTGTCTGCACGGCGGTAATGCTGTACAGCATAGCACAAAAACAGAAAAGTAACAAGGGAACGACTCATCCGTCAAATTTCCAATGAAATTTGACACCTTCCCTCACCAGGGAAGGCTTGGACGCGATCGCACACGTCACCTTATCCGTCCACCGCAAGCATCACATCTGACACGCCGTCATGTCCTCAAACGTTTCGCGGCGGACGGCAAGCCGGTCTTCCCCGCCGGAGATCATGACGATCGGGGGCTTTGTGATGCAGTTATAATGCGAGGACATCGCGTAGTTGTATGCACCCGTGACAAGCACCGCAAGGTATTCGCCGACAGCGGGTTTCGCCATCGTCAGATTCTCACCGATCAGGTCGCCCGATTCACAGCAGCGTCCTGCCACGGTGCAGGTAAAGTCCGCCTCGTCCGATGCGCGGCTTGCATTGACGACGGTGTAGCGGGACTGGTACAGGGCATAGCGCGGATTGTCAGTCATACCGCCGTCGATGGCAGCATAGCTCTTGTAGCCTGTGATCGTCTTGACGTTCTGCACCTCGTACAGCGTCACACCCGCATCGGCGACAAGGCTTCTGCCGGGTTCCATCAGAATCTGCGGCATCGGATATCCGGTTTCCTCGCAGATGGCGTGCATATGCGCACCGACAAGACGCAGGGTATCGTCGATATCGATATACGGGTCAGCCTCGGTATAGCGCACGCCGATACCGCCGCCGAGATTCAGAATTTCCGCAGTGTATCCGTACTTGTCGCGCAGGGAGACCATGAACGTCAGCATCAGGTCTGCCGCATCGCAGAACGGCTTTTCATCAAAGATCTGCGAGCCGATATGACAGTGGAAGCCCGCGACCTCGATGTTTTCAAGCGATCTTGCATAGCAGAAGATTTCCTCCGCCTGTCCCGTGGCGATGGCAGAGCCGAACTTGGAGTCGACCTTACCCGTGTTGACCGCATCAAACGTGTGCGGATCAATGCCGGGGGTAATGCGCAGAAGGACGCGCTGATTTCTGCCCTTTTCCGCAGCATAGGCGGAGATGCGGTCAAGCTCGACTGCGTTGTCTGCGACAAACAGACCGATACCGTTATCCATCGCATACCGGATGTCGGCGACCGTCTTTGCGTTGCCATGGAAGCAGATGTCCTTGGCATCCATACCGGCGGACAGCGCGTTGTAAAGCTCACCGGGGGAGACGACGTCAACCGCCATGCCCTCCTCCTTTGCAAGCCGGTAGATGCCGCGGAAGGACAGTGCTTTTGACGCATACAGCGGACGGGAGGTGGGTGTGAAGTAGGTCTTCATCGCGCGGTGGTAGGTGCGGCACTTTTCGCGGATGCGGTCCTCATCGAGCAGGTACAGAGGGGTTCCGTACTTTTCGGCAAGTGCGACAGTATCCGCGCCGCACAGGGTCAGATGCCCCTTTTCATTGACAGATAAATTGGAATGTAACATGTTAATGTGTATCCTTATAGGTCGTAAAATATTCGATGATCTGGTCGTAGCGCTTGTTAATCGTCTTTTCGTTCTTTTCGATGTAGGACTCGACATTGGAGTCGTTCTTCTGTACCAGACGCGCGGGAATGTAGCCGGCCCCTACAAAGCCGTCATAGATGAAGCCGATGTCAACAAAGCGTCCCTGCATGACGAGGTCGATCATTTCCAGCGTTTCTTCATCGCGCGCATACTTGTCCTTCAGCGCCGTTTCGTAGTAGACCGGAACGACCTGCTTATAGCTTTCGGCGTTCATCGCTTCGGTGATGATGCCGATGAATTCGAGATCAGATGCGGTTGTCGGAACAGCGAGGACAGGCGCGGAACCGGAGGAATAGGAGTAGTAGTTTTCCTGCGCCTCGTCCCACTTGGGCAGCGGCAGAATACCGAAGTCATCCTCCATACCGCGAATCCACGTTGCATCGCGGAACATACCGAACTGGAAGACCGCATTGCCCGCAGTGAAGTCCGGAAGCGCGGTTTCCTTAAATTCGGTGTTGACGACACAGCCGGGATTGGTATAGAAGTCGTTGTTGAGCGCGGTGATGAATGCGGTCAGCTTTTCGGTGCGGTAGGTGATCTTCAGTTCACCGTTTTCGACTGCCATCAGCGGGTTGTCAAATGCCCAGTAGAACATATTGACACGGTTCATGGCGTCAAGCGAAACGCCGTACAGATCCCCTGCATCCATTGCACCGTCGAGGTTCTTGTCCTCGTAAATATCCTTCGTCAGCGAAATCATCGTCGGATATGTCCACTTTCCCTCACGGACGAGCTGATAGGGATCGGGCAAATCATAGTTTTCGATCAGCTGCTTGTTGAAATACATGCAGACCGTCTGACCATAGGACATCAGCGCATAGTCGCCGATGGCAAGCGGGCAAACGCCGTTGACAGAGAGGTTTTCTCTGGTCGTTGCAGCCCACCACGGACGGGTGAAGTCGATGTGCGGAATGTCGTACCAGTTCAGATAGTAGTCCTCAAGTGCTAAGTCACCTGCGGTAATGGAATGTGTCATGACGAGATCAAAGGCATCGTCGCCGGCATTGATGGCCTGAACAACAAACGCTTTGGTTGCATCACCGGTACCCTGATTGAGATCCTCCAGCGTGATGTTGAACCGTTCCTGTACGGTCAGGTTACGGCTGTAGATCGCGTCGTTGACAACGTCGCCGTCCTGTTCCGCAAAGGAACCGGCATGTCCGTCGTTGAGAAGACGGAAGGTGCGTCCGCCGAAATCCTTTTCGGGCAGATTGTCATTTTCGCGCAGACGCTGTGAAAAAATATCGTCCTCGATCGGCTCGGTTTCAGCCGTGCTGCCGGTGGTGTCCGGGGTGGTATCGGCGGTACCGGTATCATCGCCGCCGCAGGCAGTCATCGCCGCTGTCATCAGGATCGATGCCAGAAAAAGGGAAATCAGTCTGTTCTTCTTCATAATGTAACTCCTCTGATATTTCGTGATTACAGATAGTGTGCTCTTGCTTCCTCGGGGTCAATCGGTGCAAGATCGATGGGTGCAACATCAAATACGGTCTTACAGCCGGTTACGCCGCGGGTATGCATCCGATAAGCCGCGCGTGCAAATGCCGCGATGACGGATGCGGTAAATTCGGGGTTGGAATCGAGCGTCAGCTTGTATTCGATGACATGGGTGTTCTCGTTCTCTGCACCGGTCTTGCCTGTGCGGATGACCATGCCGCCGTGCGGAATGCCCATATGCTTTTCGCGCAGCTCGTCCATGGAAATGAAATTGACCGTTGTGTCGTAGTCGGCAAAGTAGTTGGGCATTGTGACAATCGCCTGTTCAATGGCAGCCTTGTCAGCCCCCTCCTCAGCGACGACATAGCACTCACGGGTGTGCTTTTCGCGCGTGGTCAGGCTCGGCTGCTCGCCGGCACGGACTTTTTCCAACGCCGCATCGACGGGAACGGTGTACTGTCTTGCGTCGACGACACCGGGGATTCTGCGGATCGCGTCGGAATGTCCCTGCGAGACTCCGCGTCCCCAGAACGTGTAGTCCGCGCCGTCCGGCAGAACGGACAGTCCGTACAGACGCGCCACGGAGAACATACCGGGGTCCCATCCGACGGAGATCATCGCAATATGACCGCTCTCGGATGATGCCGCGTCGACATTCGCAAAATGCTCGGGAATCTTTGCATGGGTATCGAAGCTGTCGATGACGTTGAAGTCACGCGCAAGCGCGGGCGTCATCGTCGGCAGATCGGTCGCCGAGCCGCCGCAGATGATAAGGACATCGATTTCGTCCTTATGCGCCGCCGCATCGTCCAGCGAATACACGGGAACAGTGGGATCAACGGTCTTCACTGTCGACGGATCGCGCCGCGAGAACACCGCGACCAGCTTCATATCGGGATTTTTTGCCACGGCAAGCTCTGTGCCGCGGCCAAGGTTGCCGTAACCGGCAATGGCAATGCGAATCATGATTATTTGTACCTTCTCCTATATTGTTGGTAATGGCAAAAACACATCGAAATCGGTTCAACTACCGCGTAGGGCGGGGGCTTGCTCCCGCCACCTAACGGTACATACCACATCTTGGTAAATCGGACACTTTTCTGTTATACCGAAGAAATAACATCGACTTTGCTTATCCATAACAAATGTATATTTTTCTATTATTTGTGCCATCAATTCTGCACGGCGGGAGCAAGCCCCCGCCCTACGCGCATTTTGAAATGTTGAGAAAATTTCTCGCCAACACCCTCACCTGCACGCCGCCACAAGATCCTCCATCGTATAAAGCCCCGGCGCGGTCTGTTCTGCGACAAACGCCGCCGCCATGACACCGCCGTCGGCAAAGACCGCGCGGGAATGGGCTTCATGCTTGAGGGAAATCGTTTCGTTACCGGTCGTGATGATGACCTCATGCTCGCCGACAACACCGCCAAGACGCAGGGAGTGGATACCCACCTCTTCTTTTCTGCGCTTGCCGTTTTCGTGGCGGCCAATGACAAAATCGGCTTCCTCGCGGACGGCCTTGACCGCGTCGGCAAGTGCCAGTGCGGTACCCGAGGGCACGTCGAGCTTCTGGTTATGGTGCTTTTCAATGATCTCAATATCGGCATCGGGGAACATGCAGACCGCAGTCTTGACAAGAGAAACGAGCGTTGCGATACCGAGCGACATATTTGCCGCGCGGAACAGCGGGATCTGCTCTGCCGCCGCCGTGATTGCCGCTTTTTCTTCCTCCGTCTGACCGGTGGTTGCCAGCATCACGGGGATTTTGTGTGATACGGCATAGCCGAGCAGCGGAATTGTTGTGACGTGATTGGAAAAGTCAATGATGCAGTCGGCGGGCACATCACAGTCGGAAATCGATGCAAAACAGGGATAGTCGGGATTCTTCTTTGCCGCATCGGCATACAGGATATCGACGCAGGCGGCAACCGTGTGACCGTTCTTTTCGACAGACGCGATCAGATTTCCGCCCATACGTCCTGCGGCACCGTGAATGATAAAGTTCATAATCGTCCTCCGGCTGTTTTATGCAAGGATGCCGTGCTTCTTCATCAGCGCGACGAGCTTTGCGCGGTTGCCGTCTTCCATCTCGGTCAGCGGCAGACGGATATCATTGGAGCAGAAGCCCATTTCGTTCATAGCCGCCTTGACGGGAATCGGGTTGACTTCACAGAACAGCGTGTTGATCAGCTCCAGGTAGTCCAGCTGCATCCTGGCAGCCCCCTGAACGTCGCCGGACAGGAACTTCTTTACCATCTGCGAGGTTTCGCCGGGGATCAGTTTGGAAAGCACCGAGATGACACCCTTGCCGCCGAGGGAGAGGATCGGCACGATCTGGTCGTCGTTGCCGGAGTAGACATCGAGCTTGTCGCCGACGAGTGCGATTGTTTCTGCGATCTTGGAAATGTCGCCGTTGGCTTCCTTGATTGCCGCGATCATCGGATGATCGGCAAGCGCGGCATACGTTGCCGGCTGAATCGCAACACCGGTACGGGACGGAACGTTGTAAAGCACGAGGGGCTTGGTCGATGCGTCTGCAATCGCCTCATACATTTTGACAAGACCCTTCTGCGTCGCCTTGTTGTAGTAGGGGGTTACAACGAGCATCGCATCGTAGCCGATGTCGCAGGCGAACTTCGTCAGATCAATGGCGTAAGCGGTATCGTTGGAGCCGGTACCTGCGATCATCGGAACACGTCCTGCGGCACGCTTGACGGCATAATCGAGCACCTCGCGGTGTTCTTCGTCGGTTAAGGTCGAACCCTCACCGGTCGTACCTGCGATGACCAGCGCGTCGATGCCCGCATCGATCTGCCAGTCGATCAGACGGCCGAAGTTTTCGTAATCGATACCGTCGGGGGTAAGGGGGGTAATCAGCGCGGTAGCGGCGCCTTCAAAAATGGTCTTTGTCTTCATAATATCCATATCCTTTCTTTGTCTGCTTCTGTGGATTCCTCAAAAGAAATGACAGCCGAGGAACGTTGGAACGCCGGCTGTCAGAACATTTCTGATACACATATCACCGCCCGAAAGCATCTTCGGGACAATATGATACAGAATCCGTGTTGCGATAGCACTCCAAACAATCCGTTTGACAGTCCTGCCGATGTTCTCGACAGGCCCAGCACGGTTTCCCGCAAAACCGCCTTCGGCAGCCATCCCTTTCCATCGCCTCCACACATCCGCGGAAGATGTGGCGAAGAAGCCATGTACTTTTGATAAGCCGCGCCTCTATCATTTACTTTGGAATATAGTATAGCACAAGATGGATATCTTGTCAATAGATAATAAGAAAGAAAATGCATTTTATGCATAAATTTGCGCATAGGTTTTGCATGGACAGGCGTCCTGTCAACGGTCTCTGTGATATGCACAACACCTTGTAGGGACAGGCGTCCCGACTGTCCCCGTTTCCAATGTAACCAAGGGACAGTCGAGGACGCCTGTCCCTACATACATTCCGCAAAGGTACATTGATAATCATACATCACTGCCCAAACCTGCGGCAATTTTTCATATCTTTTTCGGGACATCCGTCAGACGTTACACCTTCCGCCGGATATTATACCATCCGGTACAGCGCCGCCGCAAGCTCTGCCGCACCGCGCACGTCGCCCTCGACCGACGGATGCCCGACGGCACCGACCTCACCGCGCTCCCATGCAATCGGGGAGACGGGAAGATAGGTAAACGCAGCATCAGTTCCGGCAAGCTCGGTTTCCAGCGCGCGCAGAACACCGTCGTAGTACAGCCCCATCAGACCGTAGCACCAGACGAGCTTGGCACGGGGATAGTGTGCGCGCAGATCGTGCAGAAACGCTTTGGCTCCGTCGTAAAACTCCTCGTTTGTGACACGCCCGCCGCAGTCGTTGGTGCCCGCGTTGATGACCACGATATCCGCGTCATCGGGATAGACGTGCGCGGTACGCAGATGGCGCGACTGCCAGCCGAAGAACGTCGGAATCGGGATGCCGGTATTGCCGCCGCAGTCGCGCACGATGCCCTGTCCGGAGATCGAGACAAGCTCGGCATCCGCACCGAGCAGCGCGGCACACCGCCATGCATACGCTTCGGTCGGATCCTGCTCGGAGGTCAGATACGGAGAGGTCGTCTCGCCGGTATTGCCAAATCCACAGGTGATCGAGTCACCGAAGAACACCACGCGGCGCGCGTTGTTTGCAGGCGGCGGCAGAAGCGCGGGAGCACCCTCGGTATCCGCCGTCGCCAGCCGCAGACCGGTGCAGTACAGCGGTACCATCCCCTCGGACAGGCGCAGAACGGTCAGCGTATGTGTACCGGATGTCATCGGTACGACAACACGGCAGCAGTCCCCGCCGAGTGCGTGAATCTGCTTCACACCGTCGACATAAACGGCGATATAGACCGGCTGGTCGGCACGGTACGGTGCAAAATCCACTACTGCCAGAGATGCGGTGATGTTGACAGAAAATCCTGCGGCACTCCAGTCACAGAGAATCCCGTCATCGGTCAGAGAAATCCGTCCCATCTGCTTGCAGGACGAAAAAAGTTCGTTTGGGGTAAGTGTTAAAAATTGCATATGTTCTTTGTAGACTTTCGCACGGAAAGTATCCTTTCTGATTTGTATTTTTTCGGTATAGAATTGGGAGGTGAGAGGCAGTACTGTCAAACCTCCGGATTTGAGGATCGTTGCGATACGCAGACGCGGCTCTGCTTCTGTAGGGGCGATTCACGAATCGCCCGAAATATGGAATATGATGATGGAATACGCAGACACTTCCCACACC
>JAFTLK010000384.1 GCA_017455975.1 Clostridia bacterium
AGGAATAGCAAAAGCAATATTTGTTTTAATTAAGCCAACCCTGGATGCTTCAATTAAGAATTATGAAAACGGAAAGAAAGGTGGTAGGCCACCAAAAGAAAGCGAAACTGAAAGCGAATTAAAAACCCAAACCGAAACCCAAACCCAAGCCGTAACCGAAGCCGAAGCCGAAACGTCTGACGCGGGGACGGCGGCAGGGGTCGGGACAGCGGAACGGAAACAGGAATTGGATTTGGATTGGGGCATCGACATCGGCATCGGTATCGGTATCGGGAGAACAGAACGTCGGATGTCTTGGAACAGATGAGCCGGCAGAGGCGGCGGCATTGACTTCGACGGCGGCATCGGCGGCGGCAGGGACGACGACATGGAGAGAAATCATACAGTTCCGGATCCTGATGTTCACAGAATCGTTACAAAAAGAACATAAATTCTACTTGAATTTTCAGAACAGATGTGTTATACTATGGCAGAACCAAAACCTGGGAGAGTACCGCCGCCCCCCTCCGGTTTCGCACCCTTTTGGAAATCCGCCGCCAAAAAACACAAAACTTCTTGCAATTTCGCCCGAAATGTGATATGATTATCACAACAAAAACCAAACGAAACACGAGGTACCAACCATGAAAATCAGCTGCTGTATTCCCGGCGGATCGTTTATGCCGCAGGGCGAAAAAGAAGTCCCGATGTCCGCATACGAACGCCTGACCGAGGGCTGCCGCGTCATGCGTGAACTCGGCTACGATGCCGCAGAGGCTACCGTCGGCCTCATCATGGCGCTGTCCGAGGACGAGGTCGCCGCACTGCAGGCGGCGCGCGCTGCCGGCACATTTTCGCTTGATGCCTGCAACAGCTTCATCCCCGGTCACCTGCCGATCATCACCGACGAGGCGGGAACGGCGGCACTGTATGCCTATGTCGATGCGGCGATTGCCCGCATGGCATCCATCGGTGTTCGTTATGTCGTGTTCGGCTCCGGTGCTGTCCGCCGGATTCCCGACGGATACGACCGCGCCGCGGCTGAGGCGATGATCGATGCGTTCATCACACACGTCGACCGTGCCTGCGGGGAACACGGCATGACATGCGTCATTGAGCCTCTGAACAAAGCCGAAACGAACTGGTGCAACACCGTCGCCGAGGGTGCGGCTGTCGTCCGCCGTCTGAACCTCGAACATGTCAGACTCCTCGCCGACGGATACCACATGTCCCGTGAGGGTGAGCCGTATTCCGTCCTCACCGACAACGCCGACATTCTCACCCACTGCCACATCGCCTCCTCCGACCGCAAGATCCCCGGCGGCACGGACTATGAGGGCGGCTTTCTCGATACGCTGAAGAAAATCGGCTATGCGGGCATTGTCACCGTCGAGTGCGGCTTTGGCGATTTCCGCGGGGAAGCGATGACCGCGGCGGAATGGCTGCGCGCGAAGCTGGCATAAGCGGACCGTCATGAACAAACAGAAGACCGTCTGGCTGACGCGGGATGCGTCGTTTTACCGCACGCTCGGGGCGCTTGCCGTCCCGATCTCGCTGCAGAATTTAATCACCTTTGCCGTCGGATTTGCTGACAATCTGATGGTGGCGACGCTCGGAGACGCGGCGGTTTCCGGTGTCTTTATGGGTAACCAGATCCAGACCTTTCTGCAGCTTCTGCTGACCGGTGTGGTACAGACGACCGGCATTCTGGCGGCACAGTACTGGGGGCGGCGGGATCTTGCGACGATCCGGCAGATCGTTTCGCTGAGCATGCGGACGGGGCTGGGACTAGGGCTTGTCACGATGCTTGCGGCGCTGCTGCTGCCGACACAGCTGATCGGTCTGCTTACACCGGAGGCAGAGGTCATCGCCGAAGGTGCGGTGTATCTGACGACCGTCGCATGGTCGTTTGGGTTCTACGCCGTCTCGCAGATCATCATTGCCGCGATGCGGTCGGTGGAAAACGCGCGGGTCGGTCTGCACATCTCGCTGATCACGCTGGTCGTCAACATCAGCCTCAACTATATCATGATCTTCGGACGCCTCGGTCTCCCTGCGATGGGCATCCGCGGTGCGGCACTGGCGACGCTGATCTCCCGCATTGTGGAATGTGCTGCGGCGGTGCTCTATGCGCGGCTTGCGGATACGAAAATGCAGCTGCGTGCGGCGGACTTTATCGGACGGGTGCCGCGGGCACTGACGCGTGACTTTTTGCGCTACGGCGCGCCGATTATGGCCGGAGAGATTGTCTGGGCGGTCAACACGGTCACGCAGTCCGGTATTCTCGGCCACTTTTCCAAGGAGGTCATCTCGGCGGCATCGATTGCCGGGAACATGCACAACCTCGTATACATCTGGGTACGCGGACTTGCCTCCGCCGTCGGTGTCATCACCGGCAAGACCGTCGGTGCGGGTGAGGTGGAGCGCGTCAAGGAATACGCACGCACGACGCAGATTTTGTTCCTCGGCGTCGGCGCGTTTACGGCGGCGTTCATCTTCTTTCTGCGTGCGCCGTTCGTCTCGCTGTTTGCCGTCAGCGCGGGAGCGCGCGGCTATGCCATGCAGTTCCTCGTCGTGATGGCGATCTCGATGCTCGGCACCTGCTACCAGATGCCGTGTCTGTCGGGGCTGGTCAAGGCCGGCGGCGATACGTCGTTTGTCTTCAAGAACGACACCATCCACGTCTTCTGCGTCGTTCTGCCGTCCGCGCTGCTGGCATCCTTCCTCGGCGCACCGCCCGCCATCGTCTATGCCTGTCTGAAATGCGACCAGATCCTCAAATGCTTCGTCGCCGTGGTCAAGGTCAACCGGTTCGGCTGGATCCGGAATCTGACGCGGTGAAAACACGGAAAGCATGAAACGAAAAAAGAACATGCGGTACGCCCGAATCTGCCGCCTCCAAACGGCAATGCGGGTGTGCCGCATGCGTGTTTATTCGCTTAAATAGATTGATACGCGGGATTGGATGATTTCGGCGGCTTCTTCTTTTGTGCGGATGCCATTGTATACCGCATCCAATTCCTCATTGACAATTCCGTCAATGACCGCATCTGTGTTTCCGATCGCCGGAAGTTCCGTAAGATGGCAGAAAAGCCGATCGCACAGCGCCCGGGGGACCCCGACACTGTCGTTGTCATTTCCGCTGCCGTCAGATTGAATATTCTGTACCGTGATCTGTGTGTGTATTTTTCCGTTTGACTGCGGTACGGTTGTTTTCTGGGCATGATACGTTCCGGGAACGAGCAATGCACCGAGTGCCGATTCGGTCACCGGCAAGGCACCGCGCAAATAAACAGACGAGGTCTGGATTTCGTCACTGTACAGCAGGGACAGGAGTGCTTTAATGCCGTCGTCGGCTTCGGTATGCACCGCCGCCCGCGCTGTCAGGTTCGCATCAACAACCGGTTTGCCGCCGCTCCCGGTCGGATAGCCGCAGAACTGCCATGCGGCATCTTCCGCCGACAGTGCCGCAAGCAGTGCCCGCGTACCGCCGCCGCTGTCCAGACGCAGATGCATCATCCGTATCTTTCCGTCCGCAAGATCACCGATGGGATCGCCGTCTGCCATCAGCGTACCGCCGCCCGTCGACAGCTTTCCCTGATAACCGGAATCAAAATACCGTCTGTCGGCATTTTCTTTGAGTGCTGATATCACATCGACTGTATCCGGAAAAGCATCCGACATAAAATCGCAGACTTCACCGTCAATAAAATCAGGCGTTCGCGATGTCATCAGTGTAATGGACGCATCCCGATCAAACAGCGGCGCACCGCCGTCCGGTGTCACAGACCGAACGAGATCGGCAAATGCATCCCACGTCAATCCCTGCTCTGTGGGACAAAGGGCTTCTGTTGTCAGGAATGTATGATATTTCGCGGAAACGGGCAGGGCATAAACAGCACCGTTGTCCTGTTTTGCAAGCATACACACGCTGTCGGTCAAGGCAAAATCGGCAAGCCATTCCGCCATATCATACAGGCAGTCTTTACCGTCGAGCATGTTCAGATACGCCTGTGTTCCGTAGGTAAAACCGAGCAGATACAGATCGTATTCCATCCCCGCTTCCAGATCGGCACGCAGAAGATCGGTCACCGCGGCATACTCTCCTCCGCCCATCTGCGCCGCCGCAGAATCCGAGGGGGTGAATGCCGCATCAAGGTCGGTATATTCCGCAAACCATACTTCATTTTCCCGATTGAAGTGATTGACAGCCAGTGTAAGGAAATCCCGTTCCTCATTGGAACAGTAAGCGGAAGCCACGCGGAAGATCCTGCGGTCCGCGGGCACACCGGCAGTATCGGGCGCGAAGATCGCGGGATAGGAAAGCTCCGTCATGGCATCGTAATACCAGATGAGAAACCGATCCCCGTCCATCACATCGGCGACGGAAATATCCCCGGACGATACACACGACTGTGCATAATCGATCAGCACCGTTTCCGCCCCGTCACGCTGAACATAGACCGCTTCCCGGCAGAACAGATACACAGCCCCGTCCGCATAGAAAATCTGCTCCGCACGGCGGTAGTTTTCAATATCCATATGCAATGTCACAGGTGTAACCGTATCGTACACATGGTCATACCGCAGAGCAGAACCGTCCTGACAGCAGAGAATCACGCCGCCGTCGGATGCACGGTAACCGTCGGACAGCTGGGATGCCGTCTGAAATACACCGTGCCTGATCAGCGCCCCGTCAAATATCCAAAATGACGTGGGTTCATATCGGTTATAAAACAGAATTGCATCGTCCGAAATGTACAGCATCCGCGCCTGAAACCGGGCATCGGGCGGGGTCATGTCTGCGGTCGGAATCGATTCACTTTCGCTTGTAATGCGGTAAGCAGCATCGGTTTTGACCACACGGACGGTTTCATTTTTGTCATCATGCACCATGGAGACATATCCGCCGTCGGAGGTCGGCAGAAATAGGGTTGTATCGAACCGGACATTGTCGCCATCCAGTCCGTTGACCGTATTCGCCGTCAGATAGACATCCTCCTCGACTGCGGTCATTACGCCGTCCGGGCTGTAACGGATGTGTATGGGATGTGCATACCGATCCTCGGACAGTCTTGTGTCACGCAGACAGATTTGACCGTTTATGAAATAATTATGCTCGGAAAACATCATGGTCTGACCGTTCAAAATCAAATTTTGTTCGTCGGAGGGAACCTCCAGCGGCGTGAGCAGATATCGCCCCAATACAATTGACCGTTCGACATCCTCTTGCTTCGGCGGTACGGTATTGCATGCAGACAGTACAAACACCGCAAACACAGTCAGGAAAACACAAACGGTATGCCGCCATGTCATGCCGTGCTGCCTCTCAATCCGTTTCATATCCATTCCTCCTGTCCGATAACGGGCAAGGCCGCATCGCCCGCAGCTGCCCCAAAACCGTCCGGTTTGCTCATTCACTTAAATAGATCGATACCCGCGACTGGATGATCGCCGCAGCGTCTGCTGCGGAGCGCACACCGGCAGTTACGGCGGAAAGTTCTTCGTTTACAATGGACGCAATGACCGGCTCCGGTTCTGCGCGTCCCGGTGTCTGTGTGAAAAACGAAAACAGACGGCGGTGATTCTCCGAGGAAAGATGCACCGTCTCGTCAATGCGGTACATCATCAGCTCCGCCTCCGTAAACGAATCCTGCCCGATATAGACAAGCGAGGGATAGGTATGTTCTGTTTCCGCACCGGAAAAACACCAGAAGCCGGGAACCAGCAGCTGCTCCCAGCCGCCAACCGTTACGGGAATCGCCTCTGCCGTAAGCGCAGGGGACGATTGTACCGTATCGGAAAACAGCAGATCAAGAAACGCATAGGCACCGTCTGTCACCGTACTGTCGGCAAGCAGTGCGACCCGCAGATTCGGGATAAAACGCAGGACACCGCTGTTTTCCGTCGGATAACCGATCGGTACCGTACCCGCACGGCTGCATTTCCGTATCTCATTCGCCAGACTGTCGCGGGAATCAATATGCATTTCCCGCAGATATGCATCCTGTCCTTCGACACTGCTCAACATTCCGCCGGATACCTCCGCACAGTCACGTACCGTCTGACAGAATGTTACCAGCTCCCCGAATGCCGGACTGTCAAAGGTACATGCACCCGCTCCCCGGTCAATAAAATCCGCAATTCCGACCTGCAGAAGCGAAACCGAAACCCCCGGATCATCGAACAGAACCCCGCCGTCCTCAAGTGCCCCGGCAAGCGCATACAGCTGCTCCCGCGTGAGATCACCGCCGTCCGACAGAACGGCAGGCTTTGCCGCAAGTGCCTGCAGTGAGCCGGTCAGCGGCAGAAGCATCCCGGCTGTGTCGGAGCGCGCCGCCGTAATCATCGAAACACGGTCGGCATACCCGGACAGATCGGCAAAAAGATTCTGCTCCTCCATCGTCCCAAGCATCGGCTTTGTCAGCCATGCGGCATATTTTCCGATGACCAGAAGATCGCCGGGACATCCGGACAGCATCCATTCGCGCATCCGTTCTGCGGCAGCCTCCGCCGAATCGGTCTGTCCGGTTCCGGGAGCACGGTCAAGATCGTGATGCACGATGACATACTGCGGATGTTCGCGGTTGAAGGTATTGACCGCGGCGGAAAGCATCTGTGCGCCGTCCGTACCGCAGTTGACGCTGACCAGCGTCAGCGGTGTCCGCACCTGAGCCTGTGCATCGCCGGGCGGCAGAAGCAGTGCAGGATAGGCACTTCCGGTCAGCGCATCGGTGTGCCACGCGAAAAAGCCGCCGTCCTCCGGCAGGATGTCCATGATGTGCGTGGTGCGGCTGTCAAGGTACGATGCCGCATAATCGAGCAGCAGTGTTTCCTCACCGTCCCGCTGCACATAAATCCCGTCATAGCAGAACAGGTACACCCCGTCACAGCGGCTGACAATCCGCTCGGCACGGCGGGCGTTTTCCGTATCTTCCACGAGCCATTCCCGTGTGAGCTGATCGGACTGCGGCGAATACCGGTACGCACTGCCGTCCTCGGCGGAAAGCAGAAGCGTCCCGTCGTCAGCCTGTGTGACCTCAAGAACAGCGGAATCCACGGAAAACGGTCCGTGAACGCCAAGCGTCGTGTCCAGAATCCGGATTTTTGTGATGTCATAGGTATTGTACCAGACAAAAAACGACTCCCCGCAGATCAGCCGTCCGTAAAACACATCCAGCTGTGCGGTTTTTGTCTTGTCACAGAACGGAATCGGATCGCTTTGTTCGGTGATGTTCATGTCCGCATCACACCGTACCATGAAAAATCCGTCCGCCTCCGTGTCTTCCGTGATCACCGGCAGAAGAGATGTCCCATCCGCACACAGATGCAGATTCCGCGAAACAGTCCGGTACGCCGGATTGACCTCCGAGAACCGTTCCTCCATACTGTACGGATCCATGACCTGCCGCTCGGTACCGTCCGCCGAAAACCGCAGTGATGCATAGATGTTCTGACGGAAATCAAGAACACCGCCGCAGTACAGATTGAAATCGGTGTTGAGCAGTGTCGGATTGACCGCCGTATAGACGGCATTGCTGCTCTCTGACAGCTCCAGCGGAAGAAACCGGTACGCATGCGCCCGCATTTCATAGACCGTTTCGCCATTGGTTCCGCCGCCGACTCCGGATGCGTGTTCCGCCCCGGATGTCCCATCTCCATTGCACGCACAGCACAGCAGAAGACAAAGAACGGTCATCATCCACACGGCAATTCTGTATTTGTATGTCATACGCAGCCCTCCCATATCCATCAATCCTGTTTCTCTGTCAATATTATATCACAATGATAAAATGTCTGTCAATCGTGTAGGAACACTGCAAACAATATTCTGCATTTTCACCAAATGATAACTGCTTTTTTGTGTGATTTGCATAAAACAAATCCATCCCCTTGCAATTTTCGGGAAAGTGCGGTATAATGGTATCGATTTTTTGACCGAAAAGGAGACCCACCCGTGAAGCTCACAGACAAACATACCCTCTACGCAAGCTACCTCGGCTACATCACGCAAGCCATTATCAACAATCTTCCCCCGCTGCTGTTTGTTACGTTCCAGACGCAGTTTGACATCCCGCTGTCCAAAATCAGCGCGCTGATTACGATGAACTTCGTCATCCAGATCATCGTTGATCTCATCAGCGCAAAGTATGTTGACAAAATCGGCTACCGTCCGTCCATCGTCGCGGCGCATGTGTTTGCCGTGCTCGGGCTTGTGTCGCTGGGCACATTGCCGTATCTGATCGATCCGTTCACCGGTATCGTGATTGCCATGTTCCTCAATGCCATCGGCGGCGGTCTGACCGAGGTTCTGATCTCGCCGATCGTCGAATCGCTTCCGGGCGATGAAAAAGCCGCGGCCATGAGCGTGCTCCACTCGTTCTACTGCTGGGGACATATGGCGGTCGTCATTCTGTCCACCGTCTATTTTGTGACCGTCGGCACCGAGCACTGGCAGTTTCTGCCGTTTCTGTGGGCACTGCTGCCCTTCTTCAACGCATTCCTCTATGCGTTCGTGCCGATGCATGTGCTGGTCGCAGAAGAAGATAAAATTCCGCTTTCCAAGCTGTTTTCGGCAAAAATTTTCTGGCTGCTGTTTTTCCTGATGCTCTGCGCCGGTGCGTCGGAGCAGGCGATGAGCCAGTGGTCGTCGTACTTTGCCGAGCGCGGTCTGGGGGTTTCCAAAACAATCGGTGACCTGCTCGGTCCGTGCGCGTTTGCGCTGCTGATGGGTCTGTCGCGTCTGATCTACGGCAAGCTCGGCTCGCGGATGAATGTCCGGCGATTCATCGTCATCTCGTCGGTTCTGTGCATTGCCGCGTACCTTCTGACCGTCTTTGCGCCCCACCCGATCCTCTCGCTCATCGGCTGCGGCATCTGCGGCTTCTCCGTCGGTATCTTCTGGCCGGGTGTCTTCACGACCGCGGCGGCGACGTATCCTGCGGGCGGCACCGCGATGTTTGCGCTGCTGGCACTGGCGGGGGACGTCGGATGCGGCGGCGGACCGGGGCTTGTCGGCGTGGTGTCGGGTGCCGCACGTGACGGCTTTTCCGCGATCAAGGCGGTCATTCCGGCAGGGGCGGAAACCGAGCTGAAGGTCGGTATGCTCGTCGCCGTGATCTTCCCCGTCGGCATGCTTGCCGGCATGGCGCTGCTCAAGAAAATGACGGCAAAAAAACGGTAATTCCACGTCTTTTTTATCGGATTCTCTGATTTTTCCCCAAAAGTTTGCCGTCGTGTCTTGAATTGTACACAATTATCTGTTATAATATAAATAGATAGAAAAACAAAAGAGGTGGACGTCATGCATTTATTGGAATCGGGCGAAATGTACATTGAAACCATCCATGTTCTTTCAAAGAAGGGCGGCGTTGTCCGTTCTGTGGATGTCAGCGAGCACATGGGCGTTTCCAAGCCGAGCGTCAGCCGTGCCATCGGAC
>JAFTLK010000385.1 GCA_017455975.1 Clostridia bacterium
AAGGGGCTTGTCGGAGACCGTCAGGTCGTCGATGTCTTTGTCGATGTGACGGTCGCGGCAGAGTGCGGTGTTCCCGGCGAGAAATACCGTCCGATCATGGATTTATCCGATACCGGCTTACCGTGGGAAACGAATCTGGCCGCCTACGGAACCTCGGCTCGTGTCCTTGGGAAAACGCAGAATGATGACGGATCGACGACGTACGCGTGCATGCTGTCGCTGCACTCCGAGGACGGTGTTATGGCCAGCAAATATGTCGTGACCTGCGAGGGCATTGCCGGATGGGATACAGACGGCTCGGATTACCGTACCATGGTCGAGGGCAAGTGGACAATGGCATTTTCGCTCAATTACAATGACCTGACCGAGGTGCTGTACCCGGAGGTTGAGGGTGTGATGCGCGGTACGTATTGGGGAGCCGTATCGGCAGAACGTACGGCGGAGGATATGGATACGATTGAGGTGACGGTGGACGAGGTACGTTTTTCACCCTTGAGTATCGGTGTTTATTTCTCGGCAGACCTGCAGTACAAGGACTTTTTCTCCGACTATATGATTGAAGATATCTATCTGACAAAGGAAGACGGTACGGTCATCACGCGGCGTGATTATATTGTCGGACCGGATAAGCTGCTGATTCATCTCAATCAAGAAGAACAGACATGGGAGGAGATCACCGAAGATGCGCTCGATGACATCTATGTTACGCTTGCAGGCGGTGGCGGAGGCTACAACCGCCGCGAGGGTGAGATGTATCACGGACACCATATCTTTACCTTCTCTGCACCGCTTCCTGTTGATGAGATCGTTTCCGTCACCGTCGGCGGGCTGACAATTCCGCTCAAATAAGCCTTGCGGCAAAGCAACAGAAAATCCACGGATACCTTTGGGTGTTCCGTGGATTTTTTCATGTCTCAATTGTCTTCGCCGAGCACCAGAATGTCTTCCGGGATCTCGATATAGGTAAGCGGATCCACCGTCACATGGTCGCACCGGAATTCCAG
The DNA here is from genome assembly GCA_017455975.1 of Clostridia bacterium. Classification (GTDB taxonomy): domain Bacteria; phylum Bacillota; class Clostridia; order Oscillospirales; family CAG-272; genus RGIG3925. The sequence continues at coordinate 1,005 of JAFTLK010000385.1, forward strand.
ATGCAGATGACAGCCGGACGAGGTTCCGGTCGAGCCGACATAACCGATCAGCTGGCCTTTTTCGACGACATCACCGGGCTTGACGACCTGCTTGATCTGGTGGGCGTACACCGTTTCGACGTTGTTTGCATGGCGGATGCGCGTCATGTAGCCGTAGGAGGAGGTATGTGCTGCAAAGACGACCACACCGCCGTCTGCGGCGTAGATCTCGGTATAAGCCGGTGCGACGATGTCAAGCCCAAGGTGGAAGTCATTTGCTCCCCACAGAAGCCGCTCGCCGTATCCCGACGATATGTAGGTGTTTTTCAGCGCCAGCGGATTTTCGGGCGTGTACGGATTGCCGTTTTCATCCAGCGGCAGCTCGTCGTCCGGCAGCGGAGGCAGGGGCCACGCAAAGGTGCCCGTTGAAACGCCGTCCGGCAGCGGATATAAGCCTTCATAGGCAACGGCGGCGACCGGCTCACGCACGACGACTCTGGATGCTTCCTCGCGGGTGAGTACCGCACCCGTTGCGGCATCGAGCGTCAGTGTATAGGACACCTGCGCAAGACCGTCCGCACCTGCGGAGATCATCGAGCGGATGCCGTCGTAGTTTTCATCGTTCGGTACCAGTGTTGTATCATAGGGAATGCGCTCGGGCACCGTTTCCGTGCGGACCGCGGTAACCTTCATCATGGGATATGCGTCCTCCTGTGCCACCAGCATGGATAAGAGTGCGCCCTCGTCAAGCAAGGATGCCTCGGGAACCCATGCGGGCGCCCAGTCAAAGCACGGTGTCACGGTCAGCACCGTATCGGCGGGCAGATTGGCGGCGTACCGATTGTCAAGGATCTCTGCTGCCGCGTCGATGGCCGACAGGATCTCTGTCTCGGTCAGAGCGGCGGCGAAGTGACAGATCACAGAGGGCAGGGGCTGTACGGATGCCGCGGCGGTATCCAAATCCAAGGAGGGGACGGGTATCAGCCGGAATGCGCGGACATAACCGTCGGTCGCATAGGCATACAGCGCGTCGTAGATCTCACCGTCGGACAGCATCGCCGGAGTTCCGGAGGATGCCTCGGTCTCACACCGATACGGCATCGGTGCGTCCATCGGAAGGCCTTCGGCGGCAAGCCTGTCTGAGAGGGCTTTGTGCTGTGCGTCGGCATCGGCGGCATCGGATACATAGCCGATGGGGGTTTCATCAATGTACAGCATGACCGCTTCATGCTTGCCGAGAAACGGCAGAACGGCGATCAGGCAGAGCAGCAGAACGGCCGCGGCCGCACCGAGTACGGTGAGCAGAGGACGGAGTGCGGACGGTGCCATCGGGTCATCCTGCGCCTCGGACGGCGCATCGTCGGAGGGCGTTTGCGGCACCTGCACCGGTTCCGGTATATCTTCCTCCTCCGGCACGGGCGGAAAGAGGACGGCATCCGCCGACAGATCGGGCAGCTCCGCCGGATCCTGGATGTCCGCTGACGGACGGAACTTCTCCTCCGGGGATGCGGCATCTGCTTGTACGTCCGCAGTTTCTGTCATCACAGCGTCAAACGCACCGCTCAGAGCATCCTCCAGCGACAGCGGGGGTTCAGCGGCGGATGACGGTGCCGTCTGTATGTCGGGGGCAGGGACGGGTACATCGATGGGGGCATCAGGCTGTGCTGTCGGTGCCGTTCCCATCGGGACGGACCGGACGGCACGTCTGCGGCGAACCGTACCCTCCTCCTTATGCTGTTTTTGCAAGTCTTCCATAACAATTTCCTCATTTACGGCAGGTAATGATTTCAATCCACTATATTATACTAAAAAAAACGGGGAAAATCAAGTCTTTTTGCATCTTTGTTCGTTTTGGCCGTTGTAATTCGGACGAATTTATGGTAAAATAGATACATCAATTCCGAAAAAGTGAGGAACCGCCATGAAAAAGCTTTTTGTCGTCGACGGCAACAGCATCATCAACCGCGCCTATTACGGCATCCGTCCGCTGACCACCAAGGAGGGCATTTACACCAATGCCGTCTACGGGATGATTACCATGCTTGAAAAACAGCTCGATTCGGTCAAACCGGACATCTGCGTCATCGCATTTGACCGTCGGGAGCCCACCTTCCGTCACAAGGCATATGCAGAATACAAGGCAGGACGGCATGCATCCCCGGATGAGCTGCGCATGCAGTTCCCGTATGCAAAGGAATGCGCTGCGGCCATGGGCTTTACCGTTGCGGAGCAGCCGGGCTATGAGGCCGATGACATTCTCGGCACACTGTCGGCACAGGCGGTGGAGAGGGGATATGAGGCGTATCTTCTGACCGGCGACCGCGATGCGCTGCAGCTCATCGGCGACAATGTCACCGTTCTGCTTGCGACCAACAAGGAGACCGTCGTCTTTGACCGCGCACGGTTCTTTGAGGAATACGGTGTCACGCCGGAGCAGTTTGTCGATGTCAAGGCGCTGATGGGCGACTCCTCGGACAACATCCCCGGTGTTGCGGGTGTCGGTGAGAAAACCGCGCTGAAGCTCATCTCCGAATATCACGATCTCGATGCTCTGTACGACGGATTAGAGGACAAGAACATCGCAAAAGGCGTCAAGGCAAAGCTGACCGCCGACCGCGAAAATGCGTATTTCACCCGGATGCTGGCGGCGATTGTCCGCGATGCGCCGTTGGACAATGCATTCTCCACACTGCGCCCCCGTGCGGAGCTGGAGGATCGTCCCGCCCTTCGGGAGCTGTTCATCAAACTTGAATTTTCCGCACTCATCAAGCGGATGAACCTCGACTGCGGCATGGAGGGGCTGCCCGCATGCCCAATCGACGCTGCTGCCGCACCGCTGCCGACCGTCCCTGTCGCCGCTGACGCAGCGGCGCTCGGCGCTCTGCCCGCAGACAGACCGCTTGCGCTGACGGTCGGACAGACCGACGGCGGTGTGTGCATCTATGTCTCCGACGGAGACACGCTGTATGTATCTGCTCTGAACGGTGATACGGCGGCATTCCTCGCATCCCGTCCGTTTGTCACGCATGATGCAAAGCACGTATATCACATCCTTCACCGTGCGGGATATCCGATCCCGTCGGTTACGTTTGACACGATGCTTGCCGGATATGTCATCAATCCGTCGGAGAGCGACTACAATGCGCCGAAGCTCGCCGTGCAGTATCTGAACACCGTCATTCCGGACGGCGCGCACGAGGCCGCACAGACGGCTGTCACAGCACGGCTGTACCCGGTTCTGCGTGACCGTGTCGCCGCAGACGGCATGGAACGGCTGTATTACGACATTGAGCTGCCGCTGGCTGAGGTGCTGTTCCGCATGGAGGTGCGCGGCTTCCGCGTCGATGTCGGGGGACTCAACGAATACGGAGCCACGCTCGGCGATATGTGCGAGCAGTATATGGAGAATATTTACAATGCGGCAGGTGTCTGCTTCAATGTCAACTCTCCCAAGCAGCTCGGCGAGGTACTCTTTGACACGCTCGGCTTGCCCTGTCCGTCAGCCAAGCGCTCGACGAGTGCCGAGGTGCTCGAAAAGCTCCGTCCGTACCATCCGATCATCTCCGATATTCTTGAATACCGGCAGGTTGCAAAGCTGAAATCGACCTACACCGACGGACTTGTCAAGGTGGCAGGCGAGGATGGCCGCATTCACTCCTCGTTCAACCAGACCGTCACAGCGACGGGACGGCTGTCCTCGACCGAGCCGAATCTGCAGAACATTCCGATCCGCACGGAGCTCGGACGGCAGCTGCGCAAATATTTTGTTGCCAAGGACGAAAACTATGTCCTGGTCGATGCGGACTATTCACAGATCGAGCTGCGTCTGCTCGCCGCCATTTCCGGGGACGAGACGATGACAGAGGCGTTCAAAAACGGCATTGATATCCACACCGTCACCGCATCGCAGGTCTTCGGTGTCCCGGTCGATTCGGTCACACCGGAGATGCGCAAGCGCGCGAAGGCCGTCAACTTCGGTATTGTCTACGGCATCGGTGACTATTCGCTGGCGATGGATATCGGGGTCACGAAAAAACAGGCGGGCGCATATATCGACAGCTATCTGAAAACGTATCCCGCCGTTGCCGCATATCTGCAGGACATCGTCAAACGCGCCAAGGCCGACGGTTTTGTTGCAACGCTGTACGGCCGCCGCCGTTATATTCCCGAGCTGACCGCATCGAAAAAGATGCTGATCGCGTTCGGTGAACGCGTCGCCATGAACAGCCCCATCCAGGGCTCTGCCGCCGACATCATCAAGGCCGCCATGGTCAATCTCGAGCGTGAGCTGACCGCCTCCGGGCTTGATGCACGTCTGATTTTGCAGGTACACGACGAACTGATCGTCGAATGTCACCGTGACTGTCTGGACGAGGTAAAAGCGATGCTCCGACGCGTCATGGAAAACACGGTCGCGCTGTCCGTTCCGCTGACCGTCGATGTGCAGGCGGGCGACAACTGGTTTGACGGTCATTAAAATCGAACAGAAATGGGGCTTCTGCATGATCTTGCAGAAGCCCCGTATTATTTCGGTTTCGGATCAGAATCCGTGGTTCTTTAAGAAGGTGACGGAATCGGCATGCCAGCGCGCATAATCTGCGTACTGCACGCCGAGACCGATGCCGTGACCGCCGTCCTTGTAAGCGGCAATCGTGACATCACGATCTGCGGTCGTCATCGCATCCGCAAACGCGATCGAATTTGCCTCAAAGTTGACGAACTGGTCAAGCTCCGAGTAGAAGACAAACGTCGGCGGCATGGTGCCGATGCTGTGCGGATAGGAGTACTTTGCCGTCTCCTCTGCATTGTCGAGATTTTCACCGAGGAAGATGCGCGGCATTGTTTCAAAGGTACCCTCGCCGAGCGTTGTGACCGGGTAGGCGAGAATGCAGGCATCCGGCGTGGAGCGGACAGCACCGATGTCATCGGCGGCAATGTTCTCTGTCACGGGATGTTCGGCAACCATGACCGACAGGTGACCGCCGGCAGAAAAGCCGCACAGTGCGATTTTGTCGGGATCGATGCCGAAGGTGTCGGCAAAGTAGCGGACGTACTGCACCGCACGCTGACCGTCGGCGAGAATTGCGCGTCCGTCATACGGCTCATAGCGGTAATTGACGACGAATGCGGAATATCCTGCATCATTGTATGCCTTTGCAATGTCCACACCGTCGCTGACATCCGACAGCTGGAAATAGCCGCCGCCGGGGAAGATGACGACTGAGGAGGACGCACCCTCACAGAGATACGCGCGGACGGTCGGCATCAGCCCTTTTTCATCGTTTTCAATGAAATACGGAATGTTGTTCTCGGGCCAGAGCAGCAGATGCTCGTGTCCTGCGATCTGCTCCGCGGTCGGAGGATCGATGGGCGGATAGACCGGTGCCGGTTCCGTTGTAACGGCCGGGGCTTGGGTATCCTGTGCGGTATCTGTAACCGGTTCCTTGTCTCCGCCCGATGCACATCCGACGAGCAGCAGCATCGAGGTCAGAAGAAGCAAGGTTCGTTTCAGAATTTTCATCATACAGTACCCCGTTTATGCATCAAAACGGAACAGAGCGGTGTAGTCGTACTTGTCGCCCGCCTTCAGAATGGCCTCGCCGCGGTTGGGACCGTCGGGAGCAAACTGGGTTTCCAGACAGAGCGCACCGTTCTTCTCACGCTTCAGACCGCCCTTGAACGGATAGTCGCCTTCCATGAAGTTGGCAGCATAGAACTGCACGCACGGCTTG